>VGFB01001007.1 GCA_016869015.1 Armatimonadota bacterium | reverse complement strand
ACAGAACCGAAGAAGGGGGTACGAGAGATGTCGTCCATTCGCCCCAGTGTACTCAAGGTCGGGCTCCTCGTGGCCTTGGCCGCTGTCGCCGCCTTCCCCGTGGAGGCGCAAGGCCCACCACAGGGCCAGGTCGTCATCGACATGGTGCGGCTCAACTTCATGCCGAACCAAGGCTACAAGGAGATACCGGCTGATGGCGTGGCGGGGATGGGGGCCATGACATCGATCTATTGGTCCATCCAAGGGGGGTCACCCCCTTCGCCGCTCGGGACCACGGTGTCCTGGACGGTACTGGCAGGAGGCGGGGAGTTCGACCCGCCCTCGAAGTCGGTGGTGTTCACCAGCAATCCGCACGGCGAGCCGGTTGCGTACAAGCAACCTACGACGCCCAGCGCCACTGACGTCACCGTTCATGGCTGCGCCTCGGCGGGCAACAAGATGGGGGAGGACTCCCTCGTGCTACGAGGGATCAGCATGCTGATCGAGCGGCGGGGACCGGAGGAGCTCTACTCAGGAACGAGCACCCTCAGGGCAACGACCACCGTCTATGCCATTGCGGTCTGCCCCGGCAACCTCAGCCTGAGGCCGTCCGGCAAGGTCTACGCCACCGTGAGTGGCGACGGAGTGTACCTGAAGTGGGACGAAGGCGGCGCCACGGTCTATGGGAAATCCCGGGCCGTCGACGTGACGTGGATGTCAATCCCTGACATGCCGCCAAGCGAGCCGTTGATGATGGCGCAGTTTGTGGTGGCGGCCGACAAGCCGGGGGCTCTACCTACGTCTCCTGTCAACGCCGTCTTCTCCGCCAGCTTCGGGACTGCCAACAGCCCAGTGACTGCTCAGGCGACAGTTCCCGTGCTGGTTCCTCTCAAGCTCGAGCACCCCGCATCCGTCGGCGAGAGGGCGATCGTGAAGCAGGGGGAGGAGTTCGGCGGCCACTTGGTCTGGTACGCCGATCACGGCGGGAGCAAGTACTACTGGGGGGCCAAGGGCTCCGTCCGCTGGTCTCTGCCACAGGGCCAGACGGAGGTACCGTATCTGCAACCGAACTACGGGGACCCCGTGCCTGTGGGCTACTACTCCATGGAGACGACGGCCGCCGGAAACGGGACTCGCACACTCAACGAGGAGCATGGCTGGTCCACCACGGTTGACGTGGGGATAAAGGAACACCCGCGCAACTGGCTGCAGGAGTTCCTGACGTCCTGGCAAGGATGGTACACGAACGTCATAGAAGGGGACCTCAACGAGGCCTTCGTCACCTTCCTTGCGACCAAGGTGTTCTAGGCGCCTAGCAGCGCGACTTGGGTTTCACGCGCCTGTGACCTCCGGGGGGGGACCCCCGACAGGCACACAGACGCACCGCGTGCGCTTACGTCACTCACGGCTTCGGGAGGTGGCCCACATAATGGTACGCCGACAGGCCACGGTGGACAGGCTCTGCCTAGCGGTGCTTCTCTGGTGCCTCGGCGGGCCCGGGGTACATGGACAGGAGGTCTTGCCGGGTCTCGACCTCGACGCGGCGATCGCCCGCCTCGGGGAGGAGCAGCAGCAGCAGACGCCCCGCGGCGGGCGATGGGTGCTGACGTACCGCGAGCGCGGGCGTCCGGTGAAGGACGAGGTGGTGTTCTGGGACTCGGAAGGCCCTGAGCGGTACGGGCCGTACCTCCGTCACGTACCCTCTTGGCTGCGGCTCGCGCTGACCTGTCGGGCCGAGGGCTTGGTGGATGGCGCCGGCCAACCCTACTCCGGCCCTCTCCTCGCGAAGGTCTCCGGGCCGGTCCGCATCGCGGGCCCGTACCCGGAGGGCTTCGTGTGCGTTGTGAACGGCGCCTGCGAGATAGTAGTCGTCCCCACGGTCGAGCCCTTCACACAGGCACCGATCGGGCTAACCGTCTCGCATCGATCCCCTCCGGCCTTCCTCGAGTGGCAGGGACGCCGGTGGCCGACTGATCCGGACTACTATCTCGACCTGCCGCAAGCGGAGACCGGACTGACCGGATGGGCCATGCAGCTCGCGGGGGTGAACCCCGCACCCGAGGGCTTTCGCATGTCGCCGGTGCGCAGCGAGGTGGTAGCGGGGCAGCGCGTGCTGTTCGCCGACGCCGTCTACTCAATGGCCGGCGGGCGTCCCGCGCACCGGCTACCAGCCAGGGCGGTCTGGAAGCTCCTGCGGGCTGACGGCGGTCCTCTCCCCGAGACGGTCCACGAGCTGGAGGCGACTCACGAGGGGCGCGTCGCGGATACGCTCCAGGTCCCAGCGGAGCAGGCCAAGGGGTCCGTGTGGTTCTGGCACCGCGAGGCCGGCCCCGACTACGTGCTCTCGTCCGGTCAGGAGTTCGACTTCTCCAAGCCGCCCGCGCCCCAGGGCTAGGGCATCGCTGACGCAGATGCGCAGATGGCGCCCCTCTCCGACGCGAGAGGGGCGCTGCGTTCTTGGCCTCACGGCAGGCCGTCACGGAACGCGCGGGGAATGCTCGGGCGCCCCGGCAGGCGTAGGTCGGAGTGCTGCTCCGACACAATGTAGCCCTGAGGCACGCCATGGACCAGACACCTCACGAGCGCGAGCAGCCGGCGGCCTGGGCGA
>VGFB01001006.1 GCA_016869015.1 Armatimonadota bacterium | reverse complement strand
CCGTTGGGGCCAGCCGTCGGCGGTGGCCTAGAGGCGGGGCGGGCGAGCCGACACAGCGACGATGACCGCCCAGGTCAGGCTGACGAAGCCAAGCAACACGACATCGGCCTTCCACGCGCCGCCCATGAGCAGCGTCATCAGGGCGACCGCAACGGCCATCACCGCGGCCAGCGTCTTGGGGATGCGACGCAACGCCCGGCGCCAGACCGGGCCAAAGGCTCCTCTGAGCCACCGACGAAAGGCCGTCAAGGCGGCGATGCCGGCCACGATCCAGAGGCCCCAGAGCGCCACGATTGCGACCACGCTCCAGAAGCCACTGGTGCCGGGTGCCTCAAGTACGCGGAGTGCATCAGCGACGGCGCCGAGCAGGAACGTGTTGCCAACGAACACGATCGCGAGGACACACGCGAGCAGCGTCGCCCACGCCCATGGTCGGAGCGCGCGGGCGCGTGCCCGCAGGAGGTCGTCAGCGTCCAAGCCCGAGCGATGATCGCCCGGCGCCGATTCGCCCTCGACGGGCTCTCCGAGGCTGCCGTCCTGCGGTTGGAGTTGCACTACACTCCACCTCACCCAAGCCGACGCCCCAACGACAATGAGGACTTCGCCGTTCCGTACCAGAAGCCCTGCACGCGCACCCCTGTGCCACGAGAGGAAGGCCGGATCGCGACGGTGGGCCGAGAAGGAATGGCGGCACCGGCGTGACGAACACCACGGGCGACGGTTCGTGAAGGTCAGGCGTCTGCCGCCGCTGAGGCCTCTCGGGGTCCCCGCGGAGAGCCGTAGCGTCAGGAGGCCACGCGATGGGGTCAGCACTCGCGATTGACGGTGGCACTGCAGTGGTTCCGAGCGGGACAGTCAGGACGTGGCCGGAGTTCACCGACTCGGACCGGGCAGCCGTGTTGAGGGTCTTCGCAAACAACCAACTGCACACCAACGCTGCCCCCTTCGCGCAGGAGTTGCAGGCCAAGTGGGCCGAGTACTGCGGGGTGAAGCACTGCCTGGTCACCAACGGCGGGACGGGCGCCCTCCACATAGCGCTTGCCGCAGCGGGAGTCCGTGCGGGTGATGAAGTGATCACCAGCGCCTACTCCTACTGGGCGACCGCGGCCAGCATCTTGCACCAGAACGCGATCCCTGTCTTTGCCGACGTCGATCCCCAGACCACGACCATCGACCCGGCAAGGATCGAGGAGATGATCACCGATCAGACGACCGCCATCCTGCCGGTAGACATCCACGGAGTGCCGGCGGACATGGACGCGGTTCGTGCGGTGGCGCAGAAGCACGGGCTGCTAGTGGTTAGCGACTGCTGTCAGGCCCACGGAGCCGCGTACAAGGGCCAACGCGTCGGGGGCCTTGCAGACATCAGCGGGTTCAGCCTGAATCGGTCCAAGAACCTGACCGGCGGCGAAGGCGGCCTGGTGACCACCAGCAGCGACGAGCACCAGCGCCGGTGCGAGGCCATCCTGCGCTTCCAGAACGTGGAGGATGACGAGGGAACGGTGGCCTTCTCGGGCCTGGGCTTCAACTACCGTCCCCACGAGTTCGTCAACGCGCTCGCCCTCAGCCAGCTTGAGCGGCTGCCCACGTTGAACGAGCGGCGGAAGGAGATGGCCGGCTACCTGACTCAGTCACTCACAGAGCTGGCAGGCGTAGCGGGGCCCCGTGTGCCTGAGTACGCCGATCCGGTTTACTTCTCGTATCTGTGGGAAGCGCGTCCCGATGAGCTCGGGTTGGATGTCCCGGCGGGAACGCTCAGGAAGGGCTTGTGCAGGGCTCTGGCCGCAGAGGGGGTGCCGGCCCGTCCCGCTCAACCCCGCCCGGTGCCAGGGGAGGGCGTCTTCCAGGCGAAGCTGGGTTACGGTCGGGGCTGCCCGTGGCGATGCCACGCCCGCGAGGTGACCTATCGGGTTGAGGACTACCCAAGCACGCTAAAGGTCTGCACCTCGCGGGCGTTCTTGGGCGGCGTGTACCCGCCGAACGACCTCAACCTGATGACGCACTATGTTGAGGCCTTCGCCAAGGTGCTGGGGCAGATTGACCGGGTACTGGAGTTGGCGGAGGAGGAGTAGCCCAAGGCGCTCGGGGCGGAGAGACCAGACCCAGAGCATATCCAGGGGAAGCAGGCCAAAGGGGTTGCTGCCTCCAAGGACGGAGCTGAGGTCGCCGAAGCGGCCTACTCCGTGGCCGACGGATCGGGGCGCTTCGTGACTCGCCTCCGCCGGCCCCGCCGACGCTGTTGGCCTGTCCAGTGGATCACGATCCCACCAACGGCTCCGAGCACGAAGACGAGCACGGGGGCCCACACGACCTGCAGCCCGTGGAACAGAACCGCGCCAAAGGACGTGAGACTCCCCCGCGCGGCGTCAGCGCCCGCGGCGGCATGGCCGGACTCGATCAGCCGCCACACCCCGTACGCAACCCCCGCGACCAGCAACGCCAAAGCGCCGCCGCCGAGCGCAGCGCGAGACGCCTCAGCGCGGCGCTCCTCCGGGCTTCTCCGGCGGGAACGCCTGATCCGTGACCAGTCGACGCCACACTGGGGGCAGGTCGCCAGCGCTCGGGAGATCCTCGTCCCGCAGAAGCAGGTG
>VGFB01001005.1 GCA_016869015.1 Armatimonadota bacterium | reverse complement strand
ACCGCGTCGTACTTCGACCAGTCCCGCGGCTCCGGGAAGTCGCGGGTCAACATGGGCCAACCCTTCGGGTACTGCTCGCCCGGCTTCGGGGTCCAGTCGACCCGAATCATGAAGGCCAGAGACTGCTTGCCCTCGCAGACGCGCTCCCTGCTGGGCGCGATGGCGACCTCCTTCTGCGTCAGGTCGGTGTTGGGATCGCCCTTCACCCAAGGGGAGACCTCCTCGAAGTCGTCCAGCAGCGTGTACGAGTACTCATCCGCAGAGCCCGAGAACGCTGAGCAGAAGGGCAGCCACAACAGGCCGATCGAGATCGCGCGCCTCACGAGGATCACCTCACGAAGGCGATCTTCGCGCCGGGCGTCCAGGCTCCTGCCGCCAGGGAGGGAATCGCTTCCGTGCGGGACAACTGAGCCGCGACAGTTGCCTCTCCGGGTGGGAGCACTGGATGCGCCGTTTCGGTCTGCCTCTCAGCGTGCTGTTCTGGGGCGCGTGCCAGGTCGGGTGCGCGCCCGCGGCCGACGCCCCGGTCGTGGCCGTCTTCCACGAGCGCGGCTTCCCCTACTTCGGCGCCAACCAGGCGGTCAGCCCCCGCGCCGTTGCCGAGTTGCTGCGCGAGTGCGGGCTGGAAGCGCGGCTCATGGACGCCGATGCCCTGAGGGCCGGCGCTCTCGATGACCCGGCGGTGCGCTGCCTCGTCTGGTGCTACGGCAACACGTTCCCCCGTGAGGCCGGGGACGCGATCACCGCCTTCCACCGGCGGGGCGGAGGCCTCGTTGCCACCGGCGCCCCGTTCACGCATCCCTGCCGCCGGGAGGCGACGGCGGGGCGGGTGGTCTGGCGTGACGAGGGGCACGAGGACCACGGGCAGCACGACCGCGTCGGCATGGGGCAGGTCGGCGGCTCGGTGCCGGTCGGGACCGCGCGCTTCTCCCAGCCGCCGGAGGCGCCGTTCCGGCTCGTCGGCATGAGGGCGGGCGAAGGCCCTCTGGCCTACCGCGTGCCGGCGGGCATGGGCGTGGTGTTCTTCCCCGGGCGCGCGGCTCTGGCGGAGGAGGACGAGCTGATCGGAATCGTCGGCGTGAGCGATGGCGCCCAGCCCCGCGGCTTCCCGGTAGCGGCCGTCAAGCACCGTTGCGCGCGCTTCGGGGGCGCGGTGGATGTCTGGGCTGGAACCCAGTGGCTCACTGATCCTCGGAACCCCGGGGAGGTCCTGCTGCTGCGCCAGCTCCTGGCGCGAAGCACGCTGTACGCCCTGAGCGAGAGCGCAGCCCTCGCCGACGAGGAGGCCCGCCAAGCCGAAGGGAGGCTGGCGGAGTGGGTGAAGCAAGCTACGCTCCCTCCGAGGCCACCCGCCGCGTCCCGCTCCCGCGAGAGCCGCCGCCTCTTCGCGGGCTCGCCCCAGGTGTCGCCTGACGATGAGGTCGTGGTGCACGACGTCTCCGGCGACGACGAGGCGACCCGCACTGCCCTTGCCTGCCTGCAGGGGCTCGTGAACTGCGAGCGCCCGCGCCTGTACCTCGTCTACACCCCCCATGACGAACAGTGGCTGCAGTGGTACCAGGAGCGGGGCTATGTGGGCGCGCGGGTCCGGCGGGTCGGCAGCGCGGCGGAGGTCGTCGACCTCTTCCGTCGCGCGGTCACCGGGGCCATCCTCGTGGATGACCGCCACCGGAACATCGGCACGATGCTCGCCTCCCTCAGGCGCGCCGTCGTCTGCACCGAGCAGCAGGCGGCCGCGTGGAATCTGCCCGTGATCGCCGATCGGCGGGGGCGTTGGGACACGGATGCCGAGGCCTATCGATGGGCCTTCGAGGAGCTCTGGCCGCAGATGCGCCACGACGTGCTCTGTCACGGCCACCCGGAGCGCTCTCCTCAGCAGACCGACTACCTCGTCGCACACCGCGTGTTCACCTTCTTCGTGTCGGGCGCCGTGGACGGCGCCGACGAGGGGAAGGACCCGGTGGCCGAGACGCTGCTGGCGGAGGACGTGCTGTCGGCCGCTGAACCGCACTCGCCCGTGATGGGCTGGTGGGCGTGGAACGATCCGCCCGAGGGGATTGGCGAGTACTGGGGCATGACGCTCGCCTCACGTTACGCGAAGCTCACCATCGGCACCGAGTTCATGACCAACATGAGCTTCCACAGCGGCGTCCCTGTCCCCGAGCGACTCGACCAGCCGCAGATCGACCGGCTGCCTCTCCCCGACCTCGACCCGACCAAGGTCTACGTCGCGATCGGCGTCCTCGACAGTGGCAACGACCCGTGGTACTGGCTCCGGCCGCAGCGGGAGGTCTGGGAGGCGCCCGGGCGCGGCGAGACCCCGACCGGGTGGATCATCGGGACCGCACTGCTGGACCTCGCGCCGGGGATCGTCGAGTGGTACTACGCGCACCTCACCGAGCGCGATGAGCTGATCTGCGGGCTGTCGGGCCTGGGGTACATGAACGCACCCGACTACGGGAGGGCCTGCGGGGACCGCGACGCGGTGCTGGACGGGTATCTGGGCCTGACTCAGGAGTACCTGGATCGACTCGACCTGCGGACCGTGCAGACCTACCACGGCTCGTGGGGGGAGCCCTCCGACTTCTCGGC
>VGFB01001004.1 GCA_016869015.1 Armatimonadota bacterium | reverse complement strand
CTGTCCCGCTCAACCAGCTCCTCGGCGGGAATGCCACGCCTGAGCCGCCCAAGGAGCCTCAACCTGAGTCAAGCAGATAGCCCAGAACATGGATACCTGGTCGCGACAGGGCCCGTCGCCGGCGTCCGCGATGCCGCCCCGGTCCTTCACGTACCGGAGAACGGGTCCGCTGCACCCGGGGTCCTCCGTCGTGCGCAGGAAGTAAGGCTCGATGTAGCAGACGTGGTTCGTCCGCGCCAGGAACATGATGGGCGCTGTGCGGTACACCTTCACCTCGAGTCGGCCTTGCTCGCGCAGGTGCCGGAGGTCAGCGGCCAGGTACCTGAGCGACAGCTCTACGTCGTCGCGAAGGGAGCCTGCGCCATACTGTCGCTCCGTCCGTTCCGCCGCCTGCCGGTACTCCGCACCGTTGCACTCGGGGTCGATCAGCAGCAGCCGCACGCTCAGCGACTCGGAGGGATCCCTGCCGTCGCGGGACTCGGCGTCCAGCCGCCCGATGATGCCGTCCCAGGCGTCGCGGAAGGGCGTGCGCTCACCGCGGCGGTGCAGGAACTCCTTCAATGAGATGCCGCAGATGTCGACTTGGCTCACGGCACCATGCGTTAGGTCCTGAGCGATGTCGGTGGCGGCCTCTGCCCGGTGCCGGAAGAACTGCGTGACCTGACTTCGGTGGAGGGCCTCGAGACTGGAGGACGTGCGGCGAAGGACTTCGGTGGAGTGACTCACCGCGCTCCGGATGCGCTCGAGGTTTTCCTCCTCACGATGCTCGCGCTTCAGCTCGCGCGGCAGCTGCAGCAGCAGGTGCACACCGCCGATGATCGCGGCAGCCTCGCCGATTGCCTGCAAGAAGTGGGCCCAGTCTTCCGACAACCACCCCGGAAGGAACGACATCAGGGCAAAGAGCGCCCCCCCAACGATGAAGAGCACGGCCCCCAGCCAGACGCGCCCGTCCCACCACCATCTTGGTTGCCTTGGCTCGCTGCCCGTTTGGGTGCTGCCATCGACGTACGCCATAAACAAGGCCCCCAGTTGTCTGAGTTATGGACTCCAGACGAGAGTCCGTACAGATGCAGACACAGTTCCTCGCGCGTGGCAGCCAAACCTCCGCCGTGCCGCGGGGTCCCCATGGACCGCAGCCGCGCGTGGCCCTAGCGTGCAGTCGCCCTCGGGCCGGGGGAGGGGCGAGAACCGCCGGCCGACGCCGAGGACGGGCTTCGCGCACCGTCGAGCCCCTGGAGATACCGCAGGACCGACCACAGGGCCTTGTGGTGCATGGTTACACGCCAGCCATCGGGCAATAGCCCGTTCTCCACGAGCAACCCGGGGGTCGGCGTCTCCAGCCCGTAGTGCGCGTGCAGGGCGTCCGAGACGCCGCGGCTGCGACGGTAGACGCGAGCCTTGCACCCGCGTTGCTCCAGGACGGCGGCGACCGCCGCGGTCAGTGCCTCGGCGCGGGGTCCAAGCCGCGACTTCTGTGCCAGAGGGCCATAGGCGATCTCCAGCAGCGGCTGGTGTTTGGGGTCGCGCGGGAGGAGTTCGTGGCAGTCGACGACCAAGTCCGGCCGAAAGGCCTGAAGCGCGGCGGCGACGGCAGCGGTTTCCGGGAGCTTGCGGAGGCTCCAGTCCCGGTTCATGTCGGCCCCGCAGGCGGTGGGCCGGACATGCCGTTGGGCGCCGTCGGGGTTGGCCTGCGGCACCACGAGCAGCGCCAAGTGCTCATGCAGCCACGGGTACGTCGGTTGACCCTCGACCGAGAAGTCCCACAGGAACTGCAGGACAGCGACCACGGACGCCGTCTCGTCCCCATGTTGGCCCGCCACGATGGCGACACGCCACGGGGAACCCGAGGCCGTAGGCAGCGCCCCGAGGTGGGCTGCATGAAGAGGCCGACCCTCCTGTGAACGGCCGATCTCGGTCACCGTCACGCGGTCCGTTGCGGCGGCGAGGGACTGCAGAAACGACGCGGTGGCCTCCGGCGTCCAGCCCGACGCGTAAGGCGGCGGGGGCAGTGCGGGGCGCGTCGCAGTCGCCCTCCGCAACCGCTCCGGCGCCCCGCCTTCTTCGTCGACCGCCGGCCGTTGCAGAGCCCGGAAACCAGCAGCCGTGATGACGCCGGCGACCGCCGAGACGAGCAGGGCCGCACAGACCCACAGACTCACTCGGGTCGCCCGCACGGCGTGCCTGGGGCGGTCCGAGAGAGCAGGAGTGGCTGAACGGCGCCTGAGGGGCCGATGGCCGCGCCGTGGCGCAGTCAGGCGACCCGACCGGAGCCGGCTCCCGTCTCCAGGTCGCCCCAAGAAGGGCTGTCCTCTCATTGGTTTGGCACTTGGTGGTCGATCTGCCCGAAACGGCTGCACAGCCGCGTGTTCTGCGACGGGGGACGCTGGACCTCCCCGCGTCGACCCGACCGACGACTGAGGCCCCCGCGAGGCGAGTTGGTGCCGCCGGCGCCTGTGGCCGCTTGCCGAGCTCGGCTTCCCTTCACCAGTTGTGGAAGGCGTTGATGTCGTAGTCGGACAGGTCGGCGAGGTAAGGCGAGAAGTCGTCGGCGGGCGGAGGAGCCTGAATGGCAGGCGGTCGTTTCCCCCCAAA
>VGFB01001003.1 GCA_016869015.1 Armatimonadota bacterium | reverse complement strand
CAACCAGACGCTCGAGATCGGAGTCGCCGACGCCGACCACCCGATCACACGGGACCTGGAGCCCTGGACGCAAGTGGAGGAGACGTATGTGATGGGGGAGCCCGGCCCCGACAGCGAGGTCCTGCTGACGACCGCGCATCCGCAGAGCATGAGAGGCCTCGCCTGGACGAGGCAGGTCGGTCGGGCGCGGGTCTTCTGCCTGGAGCTCGGGCACGACCGCACCGCCTTCGAGCACCCCAGCTTCCGCGGAGTCCTGTCGAGGGGCGTGCAGTGGGTGGCGAGGCGTTTGTAGGGAAGGCCGGAAGGTCGGGCGCGGTGAACCGCGACCGGCAACAGCCCACCCGCAGGAGGATGACCGTGATCGACGCGTTTCGCTCGGCGAAGTGGCTGGCCTTCTCCGGCCTGCTCCTGGCGGTAGCCGACCTGTCTGCGCAGGGCGTCGGTAAGCCCCCCGACCTGTCGCAGGCCCGGTGGATCTGGTCGCCCGACGGCGGGGCGGCGGATGGCACCGGCCCGGTATCGTACGTGCGGCGGAAGTTCCGGCTGGCCTCCAAGCCTGAAGAGGCGACGGTCGTCGTCACCGCGGACAACGGCTACGAGTTGTACGTCAACAGCCAACGGCTCGCGGCGGAGCTGGATTTCGGCGGCACGTGGCACACCGTCGAGCGGTTCCGGATCGAGAACCTGCTGAGCCAGGGCGCCAATGTCGTCGCGATCCGGGGTGACAACCTCGGCGGGCCGGGTGGCGTGCTCGCGGGAATCCACGTGCGCACGGCCGACGGCGCCGAGCTGAACCTCGTCACGGACAAGGAGTGGCTCTCTATCGTCGAGCCGAGGGGCAACTGGTGGGAGCCCGATCACGATGACAGCACCTGGAAGCCTGCCGCGGAGCTGCAGAAGTACGGCGGCCCACCGTGGGGCAGCGTGCCGATCTCTGAGATCCTGACCGACCCGAGCCGGCTGGTGGTCGACGCCACCATTCCCGCCGGGCCGCCGCCTCCGCCGCCGGACAAGTTCACCGAGCCCTCCGCCGACTACCCCTGGCCCACGAGCGTGGTGTTCATCGCAGGACGAGCGCCCCAACACTCGAACAACGCCCAGGCCGCCATCTGGCCGATCAATGGGACGCGGGCCTTCTTCGAGTACGATGTCCCGGCTCCGGCGGTCTCGGGCTACCGGCTCTACTCGCTGATCCCCGGCCGGCCCGGCTCGACGCCGAAGCTGCTCCTCGACGCAGGCAAGGGGCTGCTCTCCTCGCCCGTCTGCTCCTACGACGGACAGGAGATCGTCTTCGCCTACGCCCCGGAGGGCGGGAAGCGCTTCCACATCTACCGGATGGGGGCGGACGGCTCCGGACTCATGGCGCTGACCACCGGGCCGTGGCACGACTACGACCCGGCGATCCTCCCTGACGGACGCATCGTGTTTGCCTCGACCCGGATCGGCTCCCGCGAGGAGTACCACGCCAACACCGCGCGCAGCCTCTTCGTCCTCAGCGCCGACCGGCGTGAGATCCGGCCGCTGACCTACCACATCGTGGCCGATACCGAGCCCGAGGTGGCAGCGGACGGCCGGATCGTGTTCGTGCGCCAGGACAACTTCATGGAGCGCGCGAAGGTCGAGACCCACATCCACAGCGTCCGCCCCGACGGCACCGACGGACTCGTCCTCATGGGTCAGGACCGGGAGCGGGTGATCTACGATCCGGCTACCGGCGCCGAGGAGGACTACGCGTGGCTGCGGGTGATGGGCTTCGGCTGCCCGGCGCCGCTGCCCGACGGGCGGGTCGCGTGCCTCTCGCACATGGGTCTCACGATCACCGGCGCGACGCCCGACGGCCAGGACAAGCACCCGGTCAAGTGCGATGTGACCCCCTTCGACATCGCCCCGCTGCCCGACGGGCGGCTGCTGGCCACGACCTTCCAGCGGCGCCTCGCCATCCTGAACGTCGACACCGGCGAGGCCGTGAAGCTGTACGAGTCCGAGGAGGACATCCACTCGGTCGCGTACCTCGGGGCGCGGCCCAGGCCGCCCATTCTCTCCCCCGTCGTGAGACCCGACGATGAGATGTCTCCCGAGAAGACGGGCGTCCTGCTCTGCCAGTCCATTCTCGATACGAAACAGACCGACGGCCAGTGGCGGCGAGTGAAGGCCGTCCGCGTCGTGATGGGCAAGCCCTTCACCCTACGCTCGGCGCGGCACCAGTACGGGCACATCGGCACGGAGGGTGTCGAGCTCGGATCAGTGCCGCTGGCGCCCGACGGCTCCTTCGCGGCGCGAGTGCCGGCCGACCGGGCGCTGTTCTTGCAGGCGGTCGATGCCGAGGGCCGGCCGGTGGTCAGCGAGCTGAGCTGGATCTACGTCCGCCCCGGCGAGACGCGCTCGTGCGTGGGCTGCCACGCGCCGAAGCGGGACACCCCCAGCGGCCTGCCCGCCCTCGCCAATGTGCGGCCGCCGGTCGAGTTGCTGCCGAGCCCCGCCTCCCATCGCTTCCGCGCCAACAACGCGGCGAACGGCGGCGTGCTGAACCTGCAGCCCGACCGCTTCCGCGAGGTCGCGAGCATCGACCTCTACGCGCAGGACCTGACGAAGCCGGG
>VGFB01001002.1 GCA_016869015.1 Armatimonadota bacterium | reverse complement strand
CGGGATGTCCAGCGCGATGCGCCAGGTTCCACCAGGCAGGAACACCGGATAGGTCACGCTGTCTCCCGGGCCGAGGGCAAGCCACGGCGGCGCCAGCGCCGCGGGCGCGGGCGGCTGAGTCAGGCGCGTCTCGGCGGGGTTGTAGCCGCCTGCCCCGAGCGTCAGCGGCCCGGCTTTGGCCCAGGCGCCGACCGTCTGGCGGTACGCGTACACGAAGTCCGCGACGGTGGTCCCGGCGCAGCTCTTCACGACCTCTCGCAGGCCGTCGGAGCCGTGGGCGGCAAGCACGTAGAGCACCAGCCCCACATAGTACTGCATGGCGCGCTCGTCCATCCCCATGATGAGCTCCGACTCCGGGCCGCCGGCCGCCCACACCCCTAGCGGAGCCCGCCCGGAGGCCGCCAGGTAGTCCTCGACCACTCCCCCGCAGCCGGGCCACAGGGCGTCCAGGCGCGCCACCGCCTGGCTCGAGGGCCAGTCGCTCCGGCTCCAGCGACCGGACTCATCGGCCAGCCAATGGAGGAGGAGCCTCTCCCCCACTTCCCCGTTCGCCCACATCTCCGGCGCCGCGAATCCGCCGATCGGCGGGATCAGCAGGTGGCCCGATTCGTGCGCGAGTTGCCGGAGCCACTCCAGCGGCGAGCGGTCGGCGCTCAGGACCCGATACAGGTAGATGTCCGAGCCGTCGCGTTCCGCGCCGTCCGGACCTCCGGTACACAGCCACAGTCGGTTGATGTCCTCCGCGTCGCCCTGGCCGGCCAGGCCCAGGTAGCCCTCCGCGTAGGTGCGGTACCGCAGCGCGAGGTGCACCAGGCCCTGAGCGGTGGCGCTGAGGTCGGTGTCGCTGCCGCTGAGGACGGACGAGGGGTAGTAGGCGATGACCGCCAGGCGGAACTCGCCGGTCTCGGGGTCCTCTCGATACCCGTAGACGGCACGGTTGAACTGCGCCGTCCCCTCGCCCGGCGTGGGCAGCCGGCGCTCGACCAGGGGACCGCCGCCGAGCCCATCGTCCGGGTACTTCGCCGACGTCGTATAGCAGAGCGGAATCCGGTCCGGGAAGTCGGCCACGCGCTCCTCCGAGAGCGCGCAGCCCTCGTCGACCGTGAACGCCACGGGGCTGACCCGCAGGGCGCCCGGGCTGAGCCGCCGCGGGAAAGGCGGCCGCAGGAAGAGTCGCCTGGCCGCGTCGGCCCCGAACTGACTGCGCGGCTGGAGCGCCAACAGGGCCGCGACATGGTTCAGCGCCTGGCCCTTGTCGCCGAGCACCTCATACACATGGGCCAGCCACTCCTGCGCCGGCGCGTAGGTCGGGGCCGTCTCCTGCGCCCGGGCCAGCAGCTCCAGCGCTCGACCGAACTCCTTCTGATCCACGAGCGCCGCGGCCTCTTGCGTGAGTCGCGCGGCCGCGTCGGCGGGCGCCTCCTCGGCCCGACCCGGGCCCGCTGAGCCGAGCCCAAGGGGCAGCGCGACGACCAGGATGCGTGCCAGGCGGAGGATCATGAGTGGCAGATGAGCCGTTGGCAGATCTCGGCGGGCAGCTCCAGCCGGCTGTCGTCGACGATGCACTCGACCGCGTAGAGCTTCTTGCCCGGTTGGCAGTGCCAGATCAACGAGCGGACGTTGCTGCCGTACGGCCGGCGCAGGCAGTGCAGCACGAAGCGTCGGACACGCGCCTGGAACAGGGCCGGCTCTCCCGTGATGGCGATGGCCGGATGACCGTTGAACTCGAGCTCCTCGAAGGTGCACTCCCAGGACTTCAGGCGGCCGGCCAACTCCTTCTGCGCCCACGTCTTGAGGTCCTTGTCCCCGAGGGCGACATCGGCCATCCCCCACCGCATCACGGCGATCTGCTCGGTCTCCAGTTTGAAGTTCAGGTCGATCAGACCGGCCATCAGCTTCTGCCCGTCGAGCACGAACTCCTCGGGAATCTCGCACTGCAGCCCGTACGTCGCCCACGTCACCCAGCCATCCTCGGGGTGGTCGGCCACGGCGAGCAGCAGCTCGCGGGCCTCCTCCTCCAGGCCCTCGTCGGCCCGGCCGAGAACCTGCACGATGCTGACCCGCTCGCAGTGGGCGCACTGCCACGCCGCGCCGTGCGCCTGGCGGTCCCCATCGGTCCAGTGGAAGCTCTCCAGCTGTCGCCGCCCGCCCTTGCGTCTTCCCAGCAGGCGCGTGTCGCGCTTCGTGGTGACCTCCGGATCCCGGCGCCGGCGCTTGCGGTGCAGGTCCCGCAGATAGTTGCCCACCACCTCCTCGATCCCCACGGGCCCCTTCCGGTCGAACCACTTGATCTCCATCCGCGGCATGTCTGTGCCGTCGATCCGCAGATAGCCCTCCATCCGATCGCCGCCGATGGCGCCGATCGTCCAGTCCTCCGGCACGCTGACCGTGTACCCCTGCCAACCGATCACGGTCGTCCGCGGCTCTGGTCTCGAATCGCTGCGAGGCATCGGTGTGTCCAGTGCGAAGTGATCAACGCAACGCGCGAAGCACCCGGTGGCCGTTCAGAACGCGATCTTGTGCCGCCGCATGTAGACGCTCTCCACCAGCCCGATCGCGAGCATCGTCGCCAACATGCTGCTCCCGCCGTAGCTCATCAG
>VGFB01001001.1 GCA_016869015.1 Armatimonadota bacterium | reverse complement strand
GTTCGCCCAACCGCGCCGCAACCCGACGAGCAACGCTGCCCGTCCCACCCTCCCCGGGGATGTCCGTGTCGTCTATCGCGACGACGACGGCGGCCTTGCTTCGGTATCCGTCCATGGTGTCCCCAACCTACCTATACACGTCACGCGGTCGGCCGGTGTGGAAGGCGACGCGACCGTCGGCGGCCAGGTAGTTGAACGCCTTCTCCGTCGCGGAGTGGGGACCGGGACCGTCGCGGGTCAACGCGTCGGAGGCCAGCCACGTCTCCGGCGGGGAGCCCAACGTCACAACGTGCTCCAGCGCCATCCAGCGCGGCCAGTTGCGCCCGCCCAGCGTCTGGTAGCAGTGGTACACGTAGGGGGGCCCGGTCGCTCCGGCGGAGGGGCAACGCAGATCCCCAGCGGCCAGTTTCGCTCCCCCCAAGCGCTTCGGCAACCATGTGTCGGCGTCGGCGGGCGTCTCAGAGACCGGGAAGGCGCCGGCGTTGTCGTCGGCGTAGAGCCGCAGGGCCTTGCCGAGCTGATCGAGGCGCTGTGCGCAGAGGGAGGCAGTGTCCTGCGGGGGGGGCGCGCGGACCTCGTCGACCGGCGGCTCGGCGTGTCGGTCCGACCAAAGCAGGAGCGCAACGGCTATCGCGGCGGCGCCGAGGCTGGCCGCCCATCGGGCGAGGGCGTTCGGGTTCATCGCGCCCCGAACGATAGCACAGTTCCGGTTCGAGAGGAAGGCCTGGCGCGTCGCAGTGGGGCCCGTCTGGCTCCTACACCGCGATGCGAGCGGGCGGAAGCGAGGCGTCGGCGTTGGTCTGATCTCGCAGCTCCCGGAAGCGGGGCAGCTGCTCCGTGAACCGGTCGAACAGGACGGGGTCGAACTGAGACCCGCGCCCCTCCTGCATCATCGCCAGCGCGGCCTCGTCCGGGAACGCGGGGCGGTACACGCGGTCGTGAACGAGGGCGTCATAGACGTCGATGATCGCCACGATCCGCGCGCTCTCGGGGATATCCTCGCCGGCGAGGCCCTCGGGGTAGCCTGCGCCATCCCAGCGCTCGTGGTGGTGAAGGGCGATGTCGCGGGCCATTTGCAGGACTGGTACGTCGGAGCCGTCGAGGAGTCGCGCGCCGGCCTCGGTGTGGCTGCGCATGATCTGCATCTCTTCCTCATTGAGCCTCGCGGGCTTGAGTAGGACATGGTCGGGGATGCCGATCTTGCCCACGTCATGCAGCAATGCGGCGACTCGAATCTGGTCCACTTCCCCCGGCGGCCATCCGGAAGCCCAGGCCAGCAGAGCCGCCGAGAGCCCGATGCGGTGGATGTGCATGCCGGTGTCGCTGTCCCTCGTCTCGGCTGCCGCGGCCAGCCGTCGCACGATCTCCTCCCGCGTGCGCTTGCTCTCCGTCTCCCGAATCAGCCACCGCTCGCACAGCGTGCCCGCGAGCTGCCGGATCTCGTGGGGGGAGAAGGGCTTCTGGAGGTACATGAGTTGCGCGGCCGGGGGCGCCCGTCGGCAGACGTCCTCCGGCGGCACATCGGAGTAGGCCGTCACGATGACGATCTCCACGCGCGGGTCCAAGGCCCGCACTTCCTGAGCCGCCCAGACCCCATCGGGCCCGGGAGGCATGCGGACGTCCAGGAATACGGCGGCATAGGGCTGCCCCTCGGCCAGCGCAGCTCGCACGGCCTCCACCGCCTGATCGCCCTGGGAGACGACATCCAGGTCAACCGGCACGTTCTGGGGCGCGTCAGTGGCAGGCGTACCGAACAGCCGCTCCTCGAAACCTGCCAGCGAGGCGCCCGCCACTGGGCTGTTGGGCCGCGGAGTGAGGATCCGCCGGTAGAGCTGGCCAACGGCCGGGTCGTCATCGACCGCCAGGATGCGCAGCGTCTGCGTCAGTGAGGTGTCTAGCACTGCGGTTGCTCCCTCTGGGCCTCGTCGGCGGCGGGCAGCAGGACGTGGAAAGTCGCGCCGCCGGACTCCGGGTTCTCGGCGTACATCCGACCGCCCATCGCGTGTGCTGCGTTTGCGCACCAGTGGAGGCCAAGGCCCGAGTGATCCGGTTTGGTGGAGAAGCCGTTCTCGAAGACGCGGTCGATGTCCCTCGGCGCAATGCCCAGTCCGTTGTCGGCTACGAGCAGGTCGACCATGCGGCGCCCACTGTCCTCGGTGAGACGCGCGGTGAGGCGAACCCGCGCGACCGATCCGTTGTCCTGACCTCGCGCTTCAACGGCGTTGGCCAGGACGTTCGCCAGGATCTGCTCGGTCGTGGTCTTCACCCCGAGGACGGGCGCGACCGTGGACAGGTCGGGAGCCAGGTCGAGTTGCAGCAGACTCCTGAGCTCGGGGCGGAGGGAACCCAGCGCTTCGGGCACCACCTCCGCGAACCCGAAAGGCTCGATCAGCGGCTCCGCCTCGAGCGCGTCCGGCAGTGGGAGCATCCGCTCGATGCGGGCGAGGTGCTGGTCGACTTCGCTGACCGCGTCCTCTACGCCGCTCATCACGTCAAGGAGGCGGGTTCCAGCCAACTGCACGTAGGCATTCAGGTCCTCGCGTCGAGACTCGTTCAGGTCAGTACGGGCGAGCTCCCGCGCGGCGGCCGCGATCCACTCGGGTC
>VGFB01001000.1 GCA_016869015.1 Armatimonadota bacterium | reverse complement strand
TCACGGTTCCTGGGACCCGAGCTGGGCATCGGCTCACCGGGCATGGAGCTGGACGACCTCCGGGTCTCCGACATCGTCCGGTACCGGCAAGGCGTGCCGCCCGACGACTGACGCTTCCGCGCGCCCCGCCGCCCCAGGGTTGGCCGTTTCGCCCGGCACGCCGCGCTTACCGCACGATGACCCAGTCCAGCCGCCCGCCCGCCGGCGCGGCGGTGCTGAACTGCACGGTGAAGCCGGTTGCCGACTTGGTGGCGCGGCAGACGTTCGTGAGCCACGACGGGACCACCGACACCGCATAGGCCGCGTCCTGCTCCGCAGCGGGGAAGGCGATCTGCAGTTCCGTGGCGCCCTCCGGCACCGGCACGTCGATGCCGCGCAGGTTGGCTGCCGGCGTCCCGGTTCCGGAAATGCCCCGCGTCCGCTCCATCGACGTGCCGGTCAGGTCGAGGTTGCCTCCGGTCAGGACGAAGTCGCCGGTGGCCGGCTCGACACTCAGACTGCTGGAACCGGTTACGTCATTCCGCCAGCGGATCGGCTGGGTGTGCCCGTTCGGCTGGCGGAACATGATGGCTGTGTCAAGCACGTCACCGCCGAAGTCGATGCCCACGTTCGAGGCCGCCCCGATGTGGAAGATGGTGCCGAAGGGCGGCTTGCCGTCCTTGCGGCTGCCGAGCTGCTCGCGGGAGGCCATGATCCCGCCCGCATTGATGCAGTAGGGCACCTGCACGCGGCCGAGTTGCTCCACCTCGATCGAGGCGCTCGGCATGGTGCTGGGGATCTGGTCGAACTGCCGGATGCGCACGGGGCGGGGCTGCCAGGGGTCGGGACCGATGGCCTGCTCGATCTCGTCCCCCGGCTCGAAGTCGAAGGGCGTTCCGCGGTCCCCGGTCGCGGCGAGCTTGAGCCTGCGCGGGTGGTCGGCCCCCAGCCAGCCGCCCGTTACCTGTGTGTGCCCCCAGCCCTGGCTGATGTCGTACACCCACGCCCCCGGCGCGATGGCATAGCTGAGCGGGCGATCGTGCCCCTCAGAGGTGTAGTTGTCGTCTCGGAAGAGGGTGGGCGCGCCCGCCGCGACGGCCGACCACCGGACGCGCAGAATCCGGATGGCCTGCGTGCCGTCCTCGTTCCGGCGCAGCGCCATGATCTGGTACCACCGCCGGATCGGGCGGCTGGGATTGGTCGCGTAGCCGCCCACGGTGGAGGTGTCGTCCGGCGTCAGCATCTCGGTGGGGTCGGTGACACAGAAGAACCGACCGATCAGGCTCTCATCCCATGGGCAGTCTGCGTCGCCCTCAATCAGCCCGCCCTGGTAGTTGAACACGTTCGCCGGGCCGCCGATGACGCCGGGGTAGGTCTGTCCCTTGTAGGTCCCCGAGGGCGATACGACGCGCACCTTCCCCTGGGTCACCCACTTGCCCGCGTTCAGGTTGATGAGCGGGCGGGAGTTGCTCAGGGTGTGCGCCTGCACGACGCCGGGCGCATACGTGATCTCGTCCCGGCCCCAGTCCACCGCCTCGATCCTCGAGTGGAACGACTCCACTTCGCCCACCGTCTCGGCGTTGTAGACGATTCCGCCCTCATCGCCAAAGCCCGAGAACACATCCCCCATGTACTTGAACATGCCGCTGACCACGAAGCTGTCGCCCACACCGTAGTTCTGCCGCTCGACGGCCAGTTCGCCGGGCGTCTGATTGTCGCAGTTCGAGTACCCCTTGATCTGCAGACCGCTTACCACGTGCTTGTTGTACACCAGGCCGCCCGCCGGATGATCGTGCTCCAGGTCGGCCGTGAAGAAGTTGCGCCGGCGCTCCGGATCCCAGCCGATGCTCTTCACCGTGATGCGGTCGTACGGCTCAGCGTAGCCCACGGCGCTGCTCGTGACGTTCAGATACTCGCCGACCCAGATGCCGCGGATGTTGTCCACGTAGAGCCGCTGGTCGGCGCCCTTCGTCACGGCGTCGGTCAGGGTGGCCATGTAGGAGGTGCAGCCGCTGATGAGGTAGTTGTCGATGACCTGCGCCGAGTGCCAGCCGCAGTGGGGCAGGCTCTTGTCCCCCAGGTTGAGCACGCGCTCGACCCGGAACCCCGCCCAGGTACCGTCCTGGTGCTTGCCGATCGGCGCGACATGGTAGGCGAGGAAGCCCGCGCGTTGGTCGATGATCGTCACGACCGGGCCCTCGTCGGAGGTCTCCCGCTCGCTCTGGGTCAGGTTCTCGACCCGCAGGGCCTCCGGAGCCTCCTCGGGGATCACCAGGACGCCGCCGCCCTCGGCGAGGAGCCGCTCGACGGCCGCGGCGAGGGCCTCCTGCGCGGACTGCACGGAAGCGAGGTCGCCGAAATCGGAGAGGAGACGCACGGACTGCGCTGGGACAGCGAGTGTCGTCAGCAGGACCGCAAGGCAGGCCAGGCAGCGCATGGAGGGGCTCCTTGAGGGGGATGGAGCGTGATTCGTGGGAGGACGAAGACTCCCCTCTCCCGACAGCGGCAGGGGGCGCGGGGCCCGAGGTGGAACCGTGGGCCGTCGGCACCTCGCAGTCCGCGCATCGATGAACCGACCCGATCGGAGGAAGACCCGATGCGAGCTGCTGTGTTGTTCCTCGTTGCC
>VGFB01000999.1 GCA_016869015.1 Armatimonadota bacterium | reverse complement strand
CACGCTCTTCTGCGCGAGCGACCCCTCCGTTGAGCGGGCCGCGGAGGGCGGCTTCCGCTTCGCCGGGCGCTTCGGGCTCTGGGCGGAGCAGGGCGGCCAACCCGTGGCGATGTCCCTCATCGGCGGGACGGTGCTGCAGAAGGGCGAGTTCGGCCTCCGGCTCGAGAGCCCCGAGTTCCGCGGGACCATCACGCGCGTGGACCGGGAGACGGAGACCATCACCGTCGAGCCTGCGCCGCCCGCTCCGCAGGCCATGGTGGGGGCGCCCGTCTTCATCGTGAACGGCGCGCGGCGGATCGCCTGCAAGGTCGCCGCGGCAAAGCCGGTGGACGGCGGCGTCGAGCTGTCCTTCGACCTCGACCCGTGCATCGGCACGGGGAGGGTCACGGGCGTCGAGGACCACCGCGTGCTGACCGATTCGCCGTTCGTCCTGCAGCGCTTCGGCTACTACGAGGGGGCGCGGCTGGTGAACGCCGGGGGGACCGCGGAGTACCGTCTCAACGAGGCGCGCAGCGGACTGGCCGCCCTGATCGACCCGGACGCCGCGGCTGGGGCCACGGCCGACCTCCTGGCCGGTGAGTTCCCGGAGGGCTCCTGGTTCAGCGTCTACGACTACGGCGTCGGCGACGAGGTCGTCTGGCCCTACGCCGTCAGCGTCACGCGCAAGTCCGAGTACGTCTACGACGTGCAGGCCCCCGTGAAGGTGATCCTGACCTTGCCGGAGCGGAAGGGTCAGTAGCGCAGAGCCTCACGCGCCGTTGCCGTTCCGTTGGAGCGGCGTCGCCCTCGTCCGCCGTGGAGGGGCCGTTCGCCGTGCCGTTCCCTGGGAGCGCAGGGCGTCCCGCCTGCTGGCCTGGCTGGGGGTGGCTCCGGTGTGGCGCCGTCGAGGGGCCGTTCGCCGTGCCGTTCCCTGGGAGCGCAGGGCGTCCCGCCTGCTGGCCTGGCTGGGGGTGGCTCCGGTGTGGTGCCGTCGCCGTGCCGTCCGTCCCTGCCTCCTCCCCCTACGGCCACGTCACGCTGCGCAGCGAGACCGGCGGCAGCGTGACGGTCTTGCGCCCCACTTGGACCGTGCGCTCTTCGCGGGTCGGGTTCAGGAGGAAGATGTCGGCGCCCATGAAGACCGTGGTGTAGACGCCATCCCAGGCCTCATCAACCTCCACGGTGTTGTTTCGCTCGTGGCCGAGAGCCTCCAGGTTGTACACCGTATCCCGCGCCAGCTCACAGAACGTGGCCGTGGCGGCCTCCCCCTCGTCCGCGCCTGCCCACACGATCACGCAGCCTGGCGTGGGCGGCCAGGCGTCCTCGGCCATGCGCCAGAGGACCCATGCCGCCTCTCCGTTCGGCGCGCTGAGCAAGGGCCTCGCGTCCGCCGCGAGCCCGGTCGCAAGGGTCTCGGCACGAGGGTCAGCCTTGGCCACGTGGCGCGGGAAGAACTCGGCGCGCGGCGTGAGGGGGACGACCTCGGTCTTCACAAGCTGTGTGGCTTCCGTCAGTCCCAGCAGCGCCCGACCCGGGGCGAGGTCGCCCTCGACCGTCTGCGGCGGGTCGGCGCCGAGCTTCAGGATCACACCGCCGCCCTCGACCCACTGCTGGAGGCGTGCCAGCGTCTCGGCCTCGATGAACGTGCCCTCCAACCAGATCAGCACCCGGTACCGCTTCAGCGCCCCATCGCTGATGAGCAGCTCATCCACGATGTCGAAGTCCATCACATCCCGCAGCCTCGCTCCCAGCGCCGCCAGGCGTGGGGGATAGGCCGTGTTCCAGTGCAGCCGGTAGTCGGTGGTGGGGAAGAAGAGCGCGACGTCGAGGGCCAGCGCCTCCTCGTGCGTGAGGAAACCGGCGTACTCCCGGAAGGTGTCGGCGGCGCCGACGGGATTGCTGCCCCAGTCCCAGAACCCGAAGCTCTCGCAGGAGACCGACTCCATGAACCGGCTGACCTCCTGCTCCGGGGTGATGTTCCCCGGCGGCTCCATCCAGAAGGGCGCGCCGTACACCTTCGAAGCGGTCGCGATCCGGCGATTCATCGTCGCGTAGTTCTGGGCGAAGGGCTGGAAACCGCCGTGCGTCGAGCGGATGTGCACGCCCAACTCCGCCGCGAGCTTCGGCAGCGCCGTGTTGTCCTGCCCGTAGAACAGCGTCTCCGCCCCGCCGCCCAGCGGCAGCACGAGCATCGCCTCCGGCAGGTGCTTCCGCGCGATCCGGCACACCTCGCCCGTGAAGCGCGTCATGCTGTCGAAGTACCACTGCACGAAGTCCAGCCACCGGCGGCGGACCTCGGCGGTCGACGTGACGTCCGGGTCCGTGCCGTAGGCGGCCGGGGGGTAACCGACGGTCTCGAAGGACGCGAAGTCCGTGCCCCAGGCGGCATTGAGCCCGTCCAGCGACCCGTACTTCTCCCGCGCGAAGCGACGGAAGTCCGCCCGGTCCGGCGCCGAGCCGCACCAGAAGTCGGGCAGGCCCGTGCCCTCCGGGCCGAACCGCTCCTTCTCGCCGGGATGGAAGCCCATCGGGAAGATCGTCTCCCCGAAGTCGCCGTGGATACCCAGATAGATGGCCGCGATGGCGTCCGGGGCAGTCCCGTAGTGCTCCGCCAGCGCCGCGAAGCAGTGGT
>VGFB01000998.1 GCA_016869015.1 Armatimonadota bacterium | reverse complement strand
GCGCAGCCCGTCGTTCGCAGTTCATGGTTAACGGCCGGCGACCTGCAGCCCGGAGCACCATGGGACGCGCGGACTTGCCCGAACCCGAGCCATCAAGGCTGCTCGCGCAGTGGCTGGCGGGGCCGCGCGGGCGACTGCTGCGGAGGGCACAGATCGGCCTGCGCCGGCGAGTGCTGGAGGTCGGCTGCGGGCACGGCCATGTGACCGCGGAGCTGGCTCGGCGCTGCCCGGGCGAGGTGATCGCTCTCGACCGCGACACTTCCCCGGCGCGCGCCGCCGGCGTGGTTGCGCGGCTCGTGCAAGCCGACGCGCGGGAGCTCGCGCTCCCCTCCGCATCCTGTGACCTCGTCTTCTTCCAGAACGTGCTGTTGTGGGTCGACCCCGCGGAGACCGCCATCTCCGAGGCCGCGCGCGTCCTGCGGCCCGGCGGCTACCTGCTGGCGGTTGAGCCGGACTTCGGGGGGATGCTCGAGCACCCGTCGGAGGTCGCCCTCCGCGATGTGTGGCTGCGGGCACTTGCCGAAGCCGACGCGGACCCGGAGGTTGGCCGCAAGCTCCCGGGGCTGTGCGAACGCGCGGGCCTGGACGTGTGGGTGGAGCTGCAGCACCTGCCGCGCTCGGCCGACCCCGCAGCGGCGCGCCTCCTCGATGACCTGCCGCTCTCTGCCGTAGACCGCGCGCGCGTCGAACGGGTGCAGCGCCGCCTCTCGCAGGCTGCCGGCACATGGGAGCCGTTCGTCCACGTGCCGTACTTCCTGATCGCCGCGACGAAGGCGTCAGGGGGCCGCGACCGGAGCCCGAGGGGGCCCAGTACGTTGCGCCCTACTTGAGCCGCCACAGCTTCGTTGTCTCGCCCGGCACCTGCACCTGGAACTCCGCCACGCCCTCGGCCACGGTCTCCCCGGTGAAGAGGTCGACCACCGTGGCCGCTTCCGGCAGGCGGATCGTCCGCGCGCCCGGCGTATCCGCGAAGAGCGACAGCAGGCTGCGGTTCGCGTAGACCGTGTCATCGCCGGCGACGTACAAGTGCACGCCGGCGTCGGCGGCCACCCTGCGGACCAACCCGGCGGGCAGCACCGGCGCTGCCGAGAAGACCGAGGTCCAGCCGTCCAACTGCTTCCGCACCAGCCCCACCCGGTCGCCGCCGACGAGCGTCCCAAGCACCTCCGCCTCCGGGTCCTCGGCCCAGACGACCGGCGCAAAGGCCTGGTCCGTCCCGTAGGTGCTGTCACCGGGCAGCGCCACCCTCAGCGGCGCGGCTTCCTCGCTGAAGCGCAGGCGAATGCCGGTCAGGTCGAGCATCGACGCCTCGTCCAGCCTCCCCTCTCGGACGAGCCCCGGCGCGTACAGCCATAGCGCCGTCGCACCGTTCCGCTTCACGACCCGCTCGATCAGCGATCGCTGCTCGTCCGTCGGCGCCCAGGCGTTCGCGAAGATGTAGAGCCGCTGCGGCGGGAGGTCCGCCAGGTCGTCCACCGTGTAGTACCCGAAGGGCGCGCCGCACCGGCCCAGCTGCGGGAGCTGATGCAGCAGGAACCCGTCGGTCACGCCGTTGTGGCTCCGCAGGTACGCGAGGCTCTGCGGGTCGACGATGAAGGCGATCTGACTCACGGGCGCGCGATCCCAGGCCACCGTCTGATCCGCGATGGACCGCATCTGCTCGATGTCGCGCAGGATCCGCTCGTCGTCGTACCAGCCCCCGCCCATGTCGAACCACCACTTCCCGCACCCGTTGCAGATCACGTTCGCGAACTCCCGCTGCTGCATCGCGAGACTGCCCTCGTACGTCTCCTGCTTGCCCCAGTCGCCGGGGTTGCCGGGGGTCAGCCACGTGCGGATGTCGTTCTCGTCGAACCACAGCTTCCCGTGCAGCTTCACCGAGTCCGTCAGCGACATGAAGTGGCTGTAGCCGCCCCCCAGCTGCCGGAAGGCGTAGCTCGTGGGGCTCGTCAGGAAGTCCACGTCGGGGCATTGCCACACCGTCCGCGGCGAGAGGTGCCCGGCGTTCTGCTGGCGCTGCTCGAAGAGCTGCAGCACGTAGCCATAGAACGTGCCGAACAGCGCCTGCCCGTCCGTCGCCTGCTTCACGGCGTGGGCGAAGTAGTTGATCGTCTCGGCCGTGAGGTCGGAGAGGAAGAGCTGGAAGTCGATCACATCCCGCGCCGAGGTGGGATCGCGAAACGCCCCGTGCTCGGTAGCGACGCGCTTGCCGTAACGGGGAATCTCGGCGGTGGCCAGCGTCACGTGGCCTCGGCCCCAAGCCGCCTGCAAGCCGCCGTCCGTCTCGTATTCCTCCGTCAACCACCGCCGGAAGGCCTCGAGGGTTGGCTTGCTGTAGTCGCAGTACTTCCCCTCGTTGGCGCCCCAGTACATCCACTCCTCAGTGGTGCCGCTGGCGACGTGGTAGCCGATCACCCGGTCCGCGTAGGGCGAGGAGCGCACGTGCTCGATGTACCGGGCCAGCGCGTAGGCGGTGTCCTCCCGCCAGACCTCCGACGCCCACGAGGGGCATGGCTTGCGCTCGGTCTCGTAGAACAGCTTCGGCTCGCCCTCGCCGTCGTCGTAGAGTACCAGCTGATCGGGATGCAGCTTGTCCCACCAGTCCGGCGAGTTCAC
>VGFB01000997.1 GCA_016869015.1 Armatimonadota bacterium | reverse complement strand
GGATCCGAACATCGCCTTCCTGGCCGGGAGCGGGATCGACACCGACGTCGGCGTCATCGTCGATCAGTCCCTCCGAACGAATGTGCCCAACATCTTCGCCGCCGGAGACTGCGCCGAACTGCGTCCGGCGGACGGGCGCAAGCCGCTGGTGCAGAAGCTCTGGTACACGTCGCAGCCTCAGGGCTGGGTCGCCGGGGAGAACATGGCGGGCGGGGCGGCGGCGTACGACCCGGGGCTCGACTACCAGTCGGCGATGTTCATGGACCTCGACTTCTGCAGTGTCGGCGAGATGCCGGCGCGACACGCCGACTACCCCAGAGAGGAAACCGTGACGTCCCAGAACGGCGTGGACTCCCTCCGTCTCGTCCACGATGGCGAGACAGTCGTGGGGGCTTCGTTCCTGGGAACGGCGTTGACCAAGGAGGACATCGAGTACTGGGTAGTCACCCGAGCGCCCCTGGCCGAGGCGCTGGAGGCGGCGGGGCGCGTGTTGCGCCCAAGGCGGTACGATCGCGGGCCGGTCTCGCGAGTGGCTCCACGGCGGCAGTGGTCGCGGCTGCCGAACCTCTGGCCGGAGCGGGCGAGAGGAGAGGACCATGCCGCTTGACAGGTGGCCGAAACTCCCGGTCATCGGCTTCCTCCTGATCATCACCGCCGTGTATCTGGCAATCCTGATGCCCGCCTACTGGTGGGTGCCGGTCGTCGCCTTCGTCGCCCTGGCGCTGGTGCTGCGGGGCTGGCAGGCGTTCCCCTTTGTCGCGCTTGGGCTGCTTATCATCGCCTTCCTGGTTACCGGCCAGTTCGCTGGGTGGCACCTGTTCGGGCTCAACTCTCACTTCTGGTGTGAGGCATTCTACACCATTGCGGTCGTGACCATGGGCCTGCGTTTCGTTCGCCTGTACTGGGGCAAGGACCGGTACATGGTGACTCGCACGTTCTTCAACATCGGGGCGCAGCTCCTCGCGGGGTCCATCGTGCCGTACCTGCTGCCTTTTGAGTGGGGCGGTGGGCCTCCAGACGCCCAAGGCAAGGGCGTGTTCCTGATGTACTTCTGGCCCCTGGAGCACGGCGCGCTCATCATCGGCCGTCAGGAAGGCTTGACGCTGGTGGTCAAGCTCTTCTTGACCTACAACATCGTGTTGGGCCTGATCGGTATGCCGATCCTGGTCTACTACCGGGGTCGGGGCCCGTACTGCTCCTGGTTCTGCGGATGCGGGTGTCTGGCGGAGACGCTGGGGGACCCCTTCCGCCGACTGGCGCCCCATGGCCGCACGGCGCGGAAACACGAGTGGGTCATCTACCCCTTGGTGGTGGCCTCCATCGCAATCACCACGTGGTGGCTGGTGCTGCCCGCGCCCAGCAAGCTGCTCCTGGCGGCCAACAGCTGGTACGTGCTGGTTGTCAAGTTCGTGTTCGCCGGCCTCATCGGCACGGGGCTCTACAGCCTAATGGGTCCGCGAGTATGGTGTCGCTACTTCTGTCCGTGGGCCGGTCTGTTCGGTCTGCTGGCGAAGCACGGCCGGTACGCCATCCGGACCCGGGGCGAACTGTGCATCGGCTGTGGGATGTGCAACACATACTGTGAGATGGGGATTGACATCCGCGGCGCTGCGATGGAGGGCCGTCCGGTGAAGACCACCACTTGCGTCGCCTGCGGAATGTGCATCCAGAAGTGCCCCCGCCGTGTGCTCAGCTTCGCGGTGGAGTAGGCCTTCACAGTGCAGGGGGTGACGCCGCGCCCGGAAACAGGAGGAACAGGACATAAGACACCCGGCCTTGCTTTGCGCGCTGCTCACCGTGGTTGGCGCAGTTCAGGTCTGGGCCTCGGGCACCTATGAGCCGCCCACCGGCGGGGATACCTGGCTCAAATCGACGGTCGAGCTGAAGCCTACGTCCGCCGACCCCGACGCCTCGGGAAAGGCGGCGTTCATGTGCAATGCCGACGAGACACAGCACCAGGCGACGGCTGCCGCCAAGGGCCTGGCGACAAACGGCGTCTATTCGCTCTGGCTGATCAGGCTGGACTCGAAGGACCGGTCCGGCAAGACAGACGCCAATGGGAAGCTCGCGTTCGCGACCAGTCTGCCGTGGTGCCCGGCCTCCAAGGGCTGGACGGTGTGCGCCGTGAAGCACCATGCCAACGGGAACGCGGCGGACGTCGATCACGCAGTGACGGTCCTGAAGGGCGATCTGAAGGCCGCGAGTGACTGAGCCGGCGTTCCGCGGACGCCCGGCGTGCAGCTCACGGCAGGGGGGTGACCGTGAACGGGTCGATACTGGCACTGAGCCTCCTCACGGGGGCGGCAGCCTTCGCTTCACAGGCGTATGCCCCGCCCCCCAGCGGCGAGGCCTGGACGGTCACCAAGGTCTACCTGAAGCCGTCCAACGGCTCCGGGCCGCAGGGCGTGGTGGCATTCCTCTGCAATGATGCGGAGGGGCAGCACCGGGTTCAGGTGTTTGCCAAGGGCCTGCAACCGGACACCGCATACTCCGTCTGGTTCCTCGGCGCAGCTGGCGAGCAACCGAGACGTCTGGGGACCGGCTTGCGGGCTCCGCGGAGCAACGCCCAGGGCGAGTTGCGGGTGGTCGCTGCGACGTGGCAGTGCGAGGCGCGAAGACACGAA
>VGFB01000996.1 GCA_016869015.1 Armatimonadota bacterium | reverse complement strand
TCACGACCAGCAACTCGATGAGCGTGAATCCCGACTGCTTGTGTCGCATGTCCGCCTCCGTATCCGGCCTGGCTAGTGGTCTGTCAGCCGTGACTCCTGTGGTTGCCGTCTGTCGTCGTGGGTCGGCTCACCAGAGCCGACGTCGTGCGGCATCGACCGGAAGGCTCTGTCGGCTCTGGTGAGCCGACCCACGACGACCGAAGGCTTCACGGCTGACAGCGCACTACGTCTGGGTCATGAACCGCCACTCGAAGCGCCGGTACGTCGCCGGCGCGCTCTGCCGCACCGGCACGGTTGTGGCGTCCCGATCTCCGGTGACGCGCAGCTCGGTGAGGTTGTACGCGCCCTGTTCGTAGTCGTAGGTCTCCCCGTCGTCATCGTACAGGACGAAGGTCCCTTCGCCTCGGCCGTAGTGACGCACCTCCAGGGCCGTCGGGTCATCGTCGGTTGCCAAGGGGAGGATGCCCCCGTCCCGCACGAAGAGGGGAATCCGCTCGAGACCAGGCGTCACGGTGACCTCGGCGGCGTCGGCAACCAGCTCCCCGTTGTAGAAGTCGGCCCATCGGCCCGGCGGCAGGAGCACTTGCCGCGACTGCTGGCCGGCGAACATCGGCGCCACCAGCAAGGAGTCGCCCATCATGTACTGGTCGAGGGCCTCAAGGGCCGGGTCCTCCAGCGCCATGGCCCGGAACGGCGGCGTCCCATCGAAGTGGTAGCGCGCAAACGCCGAGTACAGGTAAGGGAGCAAGCGCCTCCGCAGCCCGATCGCCTCCCGCACGGCGTGTTCCACCTCGGGGAACGACCACGGCTTCGTGCCGTCGGCCCAGGCGTTGATCATCGCCAGCGGCGAGAAGCACACCGACTGGATGCGTCGCAGCCACTCCTCGGCCGACCCCGCGCCGCGCACCTCCGGCGTCCAGAGCACGCCCAGGAACCCGCTGTTACACAGGCCCGCGATGAACTCGCGGTGGTCGTAGCAGTCGCTGTAGACCACGTATGGGTACCCGGCCGCGCCGGCGTTGGTGCCGCGGACGAGGCCGTAGGTCCGCCGGTTTCGCCTGCGGAAGAGCTCGGTCAGCAGCTTCTGGAGCCACAGCCCGTACGTCTGGCGCACCTCCTCCCCCGTGTGCCCCGAGGGGAAGGTGGCGTGATCGGGCCATAACCAGGCGTCGATCCCGTCGACCTCGTCGATCTTGTAGCCGCTCACCCCGATGGCGAGGTGTTCCCGGTCATGCTGCCGACCCAACACCTCCCGGGCCTCGGGTAGCGCGTAGTCCGGCACGAGGCCGCACCAGACCGCATGGGACCCCGCCAACGGCCTCAGCGCATCGTGGATCTCCGCCTCCGGCGAGACGTACGGGTTCTCCCAGAGGTTCAGGCGGATCCCCTGTGCGAGCAGCTCGCGACAGAGCGTCTCCGGTTCCGGGTAGCGCTCCGGGTCCCACTGATAGGTGCACGGGTACGAGTGGCTCTGCCAGCCCGGCTCCAGGCCCAGGACCTCGAGGGGGAAGCCGTGCTCCCGGAAGTCGGCCACCTCGCGGCGCACGTCGGCGTCGCTGAACTTCAGTGGCACGCGGTGCCAGAAGCCCAGGCCCCAACGGGGCGGCAGACACCCCCCGCCGCTGTACAGCACGTAGCGGCGCACGGCGTCCAGCGGGGTCGGCCCGCCGAAGACCAGCACGCGCACGGAGGGGCCGCTCAAGGCGATCTCGACCGCGTCGGAGACGGGGTTGGGCGTCCAGTCGGCGTCGCGGTTGCGGTCGAGCACGCGCGGTGGATGTGTCGAGTCGAGGCGAACGGCCGTCCCGGCGTGCACCGTGACCGTGCGGGCGGCGTCCACCAGCACGGCGTACCCCCCGCTGGACACGTACAGCGGACAGGGCGCATGGGTGCGGCCGTTGTCCTGCCCGCCGTAGTGGTCCATGCGCAGGCCTCGCACGCTGTTGCGCGCGTCCAGCGTCCGGAACTGCAGTCCCAGCCCGTACAGCCGCTCGTCGGGACGCAGCGGGAAGCGCAGCACCACTCGCCCGGCGATCTGCTCGGACACCGTCCTCTCGCCTGCCAAGGGAAAACCCGCCGCAGGCATCGTGGCCAGAGCCTCGCGCGCGGGCGGTCCGGCGGCGAGGTCCAGCAGCCGAGGCGATGACTGCTCGGCAACTTCCGCGCACCACACCCCGGCTGCCATCTCGCGCCACGTCAGCCGCGTTGCCGCCATTCGCCGACCTCCGCTGCCGTCGATGCACCCTCCGCGCCTATGGGGTGACCACCGCCGCCTCGAGTCCGAGCGCGTCGGCGATCTTGCGCAGCGTCCCCGCGTGATGGCCCACGCCCAGCGCGAAGTGATGAGTGGGACCCTCGGCGACCCAGCGCTTCAGGAACGTCCGCACGTCGGGCCCGAACTTCCCGTGGGTGTTCGTGTTGCCCGTGGGCGGGACGGGGCCGCTCACGGACTCACCCTCGGCGATCACGAACTTCAGCCGACCGTTCGCGGTGACGCCCAGGCTCAACATCGTGATCGGGCCTTCCTTGATGCGGAACTCGACGCTCGCTCCGTGGCCCGGCTTGCCGTGGTACCGGCTGAGGCTCCGGAGGATCGGTCTGCCATCGGCGATGTTGAGATGGTGCGGAC
>VGFB01000995.1 GCA_016869015.1 Armatimonadota bacterium | reverse complement strand
CTGCCTTGTACAGAGCCGCGATCACGCGCAACGCAGGGTATCGCTCGCTCATCATGCCGCCCTCCACGTCGCCGCTCCGTTCGCGCGACCGCTACGCCTCGAGCCGCGCACTTGCCCACCACGCCACCGCCCCCTTGTTGGGGCACCCATGCCCAAGACGATCAGCCCGTGCTTCACTCAGACAATCCGTACGCCCGTGCGCACCGCTTCGGCGATGATGTTCGGCCCCTCCCGCCGGCGTTCGAACTCCTCGGGTGTCAGACAGAGGACATCCACATGCCAGTGGGGCTGCACGACCTCGTCGAAGATGCGGAACCGATCGAACACGCCGAGGCCCTCGAAGCGCCGCGACACCACTACGACGTCGATGTCACTCCATTCGTCGGCGGTGCCCGCTGCCCGCGACCCGAAAAGCAGAACGGCCTCCGGCGCGAAGTGGGCGCAGATGGCCCCCAACCACTCGTCGAGGAACTGCCGAACCTCAGCGTCGGCGTGCGCGGCGCTCGTCCCTAAGGCAGGTGTGCCTTCGCCCATCCGATGACCCTCTCTGCGTCAGCCAGAGCCGAGTCGGCGTGGCTCTCCTCGATGGTGACGAACGGAGCCTTCTCGTGCAGGCCGGGGTACCGTACGGTGAGGACCCTCGAGCCAACCGCAGTCCCACAGGGACCAGCTCCACTGGCGCGTCGAGACGACGCAGGAGGTTGTCCACCGCGTGTGTCCGCGGCGGCTCCCGGCCGGTCCGGTGTATCCACACCGCCTTCACCATCTTCTCGGCCGCCTGTTGGGCGAGCACCACGGCGACGTCCCAGAACCCGTTCGCGGCGTTGCTTCTGGCGCCCGCCAGGTCATGCTGCGCTTGCTCGACCCAAGCCGGCCATTCTGGGCGCGAGTCGCCGGCTTCCCCAGGTATCATCCTGTGCCCTCCGCCGTGGCTGCCTTCACAGTTCGCCAGCCCTGCCCAAGCCTCCTGCGTTGAAGGGGCCTCCCCGTCTCGAAGCGAAGGAGACGGCAACACCTCTGTCGGCGAGGACGCGCGCGATGAACGGTCTGCCGCTCTGCACGTTGCAGGACATCTGGGCGAACGTGGTCGACAAGTTCCCCAACAAGGTCGCCGTGATCTCCGAGGGGCGGGAGTACACCTACCGCGAGATCGACGCCCTCATCGCGCGCGTCGGCGAGGCGTTGCGGGCGCGGTTCGGGCTGGCTCGCGGCGAGCGCGTCGCGGTCGCGATGCCCAACTCCCTCGAGTTCTTCGTCGCCTACTGGGCGACGGTGCTCTCGGGCGGGGTCATCGTGCCGATCAACACGCGGCTGCGCGCGGAAGAGATGCAGTACGTGCTCGAGAACGCCGACGCGCGCGCCCTCATCGTGCATAAGCAGGCCTGGTCGGCCATCGAGCCCGCTCTGGCCTCGCGTCCCGCGCAGCCGCTGGTGACCGTTGACTTCGCGGTCGAGGGCCAAGCGGGCTGGGAGGACCTCCTGGCGGGCGACCCGGCGGCCCCTGCGGCCGACCGCGTCGCCGACGAGGACTTGGCCGTCATCGCCTACACCTCGGGCACGACGGGCCAGCCCAAGGGTGCCATGATGAACCACGGGAACATCCTCTTCAACGTCAGGAACTGCCTCGTCGCCCACAGCTTCCGCCATGAGGATGTTCACCTCGTGGTCGTGCCGATGTTCCACTGCACCCCCCTGTATAGCCTCATGCCCTCGGCGGCCTACCTGGGCTCGACGCTCGTCATCGCTCCCCAGCCACAGATCTCCCTCGTCGCGCAGCTGATCCAGGACCACCGGGTGACGACCTTCATCGGCGTCCCCACGCTCTTCCACTTCCTGGTGACGATGCGCGACTTCGCGGCATATGACTTCACCAGTCTCAAGACCGTCTCGTATGCGGGCGCAACCATGCCCGTGCAGACCATTCGGCGGCTGCGCGAGCGGCTCCCGTCGGTGGAGACGCGCAACTTCTTCGGGCTCACGGAGACCACGTCGGTGACGCATGTGCTCCCCAGCTGTGATGCCCTGACGCGGGGCGATTCGGTGGGCAAGGCGCTCCCGGACGTAGGGGTCATGATCGCGGACGAGCAGGGCCGACCGCTCCCGCCCGGCGAGATCGGCGAGCTGTGCATCCGGCGCGAGAACACTGTGCCGGGATACTGGGGGCGGCCCGGCCTGCTGGAGGAGTCAATCCGGGAGGGGTGGTTCCACACCGGGGATCTGGCGATGGTGGATGACCAGGGCTACCTGTACCTGCGCGGGCGCTCGAAGGACATGATCATCGTGGGCGGGGAGAACGTCTACGCCAACGAGGTCGAGGCGGTGCTGATGTCCCACGGCAAGGTCATGGAGTGCGCGGTCGTCGGCGTGGAGGCGACCGGGGTGCGGGCCTACCTGGGGGAACTCGTGAAGGCGGTCGTGGTGCCCGAGGAGGCGACCGACCTCACGGAGGCCGAGGTCAAGCGCCACTGCGCGCAGCACCTGGCGAGCTACAAGGTGCCGCAGATCGTGGAGTTCCGCTCGGAGCTGCCGCGCAACCCGTCCGGCAAGGTCCTTAAGCGCGACCTGCGATGACGCGGTACCGCGGCGCGCCCCTGGGCCAGGGACGCGCCGCGCGCTCCGCGGTCATCCAGCCCTGTCCG
>VGFB01000994.1 GCA_016869015.1 Armatimonadota bacterium | reverse complement strand
TTCGCGGCTGCTCGGCGCGGACGGGGGAGTCCTATTCCCGGGCTGTTCAGCAGTTCGCAGACTACCTCGCCGGCACGTGGGGGGAGGCGCAGGCGTTCGCGTGGGAGCGGGTGGACTACGCGACCGTTCGGCGGTACCTGGCGCATCTGTCCCGGGCGAAGTACGCGCCGACGACGGTCGCGGCGCGACTGGCGGCGTTGAAGGCGTTCTTCCGGTACCTGGCGCGGGAGGGCGTGGTGCAGCTGAACGTGGCCTCGCTGGCCCGGGCGCCGAAGAAGCCGAGGCGGCTCCCCTCGGTGTTGGATCGCGGGGAGGTCGAGAGCATCTTGCAGGCGCCCGACTGCAGCACCCCGGCCGGGCTGCGGGACCGGGCAGTGCTGGAGTTGCTGTATGCGAGCGGTGCGCGAGTCGCGGAGATCTGCGGTCTGAGCCTCCCCGACGTGGACCTGGAGCGGCAGACGGCGAGGGTCCTGGGCAAGCGGAACAAGGAGCGGACCATCCTGTTCGGGGAACCGTGCGAGCTTGCCCTGCGTACATACCTGGAGAACGGTCGGCCGCTGTTGCTGGCGGGGAACCCGGCCGGCTCGCGGGAGCCGGCGCTGTTCCTGAGCAGGTCCGGGCGCAGGCTGGCGACGGGAGCGGTGCGGGGGCTGGTGCGCAAGTACGTGCTGGCCGCCGAGACGGGCCAACCCGCGACGCCTCACAGCTTCCGGCACACGTTTGCCACGCACCTGCTGGACAACGGGGCCGACCTGCGCAGCGTGCAGGCCCTGCTGGGGCACTCCAGTCTCAGCAGCACGCAGGTCTACACCCACGTTAGCCTGAAGCATCTGCGGGAGAGCTACATGAAGGCACATCCGCTCTCCGCGGAGAGGGGCTCCGATGGCGCCTGATCACAGCCGAGCGGCATGGCGCAGCACGACGATCGTCGCCGTGCGGCGGGACGGGAAGCTGGCGTTCGCGGGCGACGGCCAGGTCACCGTGGGGGACACGGTACTCAAACGCACGGCCCAGAAGGTGCGCCGGATGTCCGACGACAAGGTGCTGGCCGGCTACGCGGGCAGCGCCGCCGACGCGCTGTCGCTCTTCGAGCGGCTGGAGCGCAAGCTGGAGGAGTACAGCGGCAACCTGCCGCGCGCGTGCCTGGAGCTCGTGAAGGACTGGCGCACCGATCGCGCGCTGCGGCGGCTGGAAGCCCTGCTCGTGGTCGGCGATGCCAACGACCTGCTGCTGGTATCCGGCACGGGCGATCTCATCCGCCCGGACGAGGATGTGCTGGCCATCGGCTCGGGCGGCGGGTACGCGCTCGCGGCCGCCAGAATGCTGCTGAGGCACACCGACCTGCCGGCGGCGGAGATAGCCCGCGAGGCCCTGCTGGCCGCCGCCGAGATCTGTGTCTACACCAACGACGCGTTGACGGTTGAGGTGCTCGAGTGACCGGAGGAGAGCTGACCCCCAAGGAGATCGTGGCCGAGCTGGACCGCTACATCATCGGCCAGGACGCCGCGAAGCGCGCCGTGGCCATCGCGCTGCGCAACCGCCTCCGACGCCAGCAGCTGAGCGACGAGCTGCGCGACGAGGTGATCCCCAAGAACATCCTGATGATCGGACCGACCGGTGTGGGCAAGACGGAGATCGCGCGGCGGCTGGCCCACCTGGCCAACGCCCCGTTCATGAAGGTCGAGGCCACCAAGTACACCGAGGTCGGCTACGTCGGCCGCGATGTAGAGAGCATGATCCGCGACCTGGTGGAGACGGCCATTCGCATGGTCGAGCAGGAGCGGTTCGAGGAGGTCCAGGAGCAGGCCGAGGAGGCGGCGGAGCGCCGGCTGGTCGATCTGCTCGTCAAGGGCCGGCAGGCCGACGTGCAGCGCGCGGCCCCGACGCCGGACCTCCTGGGCATGCTGCGCGGGGAGCCGCCGGCGCCGGCCCCGCCCGAGACCGAGGTTGAGCGGGAGACTCGCGAGGCTCGCCGCCGCCAGGAGGAAGCGAACCGCCGGCTGACCGAGAGGCGCCTGCAGGCGGGGGAGCTCGAGAACGAGATCGTCACGATCGAGGTCGACGAGTCGCCCCACCGGACCTTCCAGATCTGGTCGCAGACCGGCCTGGAGGAGATGGGCGTGAACCTCCAGGACATGCTGGGCAGCATGTTCCCCAGCAAGAGGACGCACAAGCAGACGACCGTCTCCGAGGCGCGCCGCATCTTCACCATGGAGGAGGCCGACAAGCTCGTCGACCCCAACGAGGTCTCCCGCGTGGCCATTGAACGGGTGGAGGACAGCGGCATCATCTTCCTGGACGAGCTGGACAAGGTCGCCGGGCGCGAGGGCGGTCACGGCCCGGATGTCTCCCGCGAGGGCGTCCAGCGAGACATCCTCCCGATCGTCGAGGGCTGTACGGTCATGACCAAGTACGGGCCGTGCGCCACCGACCACATCCTGTTCATCGCCGCGGGCGCGTTCCACGTGAGCCGGCCCTCGGACCTCATCCCCGAGCTCCAGGGGCGCTTCCCGCTGCGCGTGGAACTGAAGAGCCTGAGCGAGGACGACTTCCGCCGGATCCTGGTGGAGCCGCGCAACTCCCTCGTCAAGCAGTACACGGCCCTCCTCGCCACCGAGGATGTCCGGATCGACTTCACCGACGACGCC
>VGFB01000993.1 GCA_016869015.1 Armatimonadota bacterium | reverse complement strand
CTCCTCGGGCGTCTGCGTCAGCCCCATCTGATACTCCCACGTCTTCAGGTTCGGATCGGCCTTCAGCTTGTCGTAGTACTTGTAGCTGACCTGATCGAAGTCGTTCCAGAAGACCTTGCCGTGGGCTTGCAGCGAGGCCACCGGGGCGCGGAAGTAGGGCTTGCCCGGCAGGTTCCGGTCGTAGTAGCTCGACGGAGCCATGATGAAGTCAATGTACGGGCTGCGTTCGAGGCTTGCGCAAGCCAAGTGCCCCGCGTCCTCCGCGAGGTCGGTGAACTCGAAGGTGTAGGCGTAGAAGGCGCCCACGAGCTTGCGCCCCGACGTCCGCTCCTTCACGGTGCGCGCGAAGTGCTCGATCGTGTCGGCCATCAGGTCCGACCAGACCCGGTGGAAGGCGATCGCGGCGGCCTCGGCGACGGGATCGCGGAAGGGGCGAGAGCGGTCGCCATGGCGCTGCTCGCGAGTCGGCAATGGCAGGCCGAAGACGGCTTGCACGTGGGTGCTGTAGTCTCCCAGCCGGTCGCAGTTCATGCTCCAGTGGTACCACTCCTCGGTCTTCTGCCCGGAAAGCTGGTAGCCGATGACCCGCGAGCCGTACTCCGAGGACTCGATGTGGTCGATGACGGTCACCAGCGCCCGATCCATGGCGGCCCGCCATTCCGCCGAGGCCAAAGACGGGTAGTTCCCCTCCCGCGAGAGGGCGAACAGCTTCTCACCGAAGGCGGGCGAGCCGTCGTCGAGGAGCATCATCTCCGCCGGATTGGCTTCGCACCACCAGGCCGGCGCGTCGATGTAGATGCGGGGCAGCAGCCACGCCTCGGGCGCCGCCTGCAGGATCGCGCGAGCGCGCTCATCCAGGTCGCGGAAGTCCCACTCCTCCGGCCCCATCCACATCGGCCGCGAGTAGCCATAGCCCGCGATCTCGACCACGAAGTTGAAGATGTCGCAGCCCGCCTCCGCAAAGCGTGCAGCGCGCTCCTGCAGGCGCGGCAAGTGACAGTCATACGTCGAGTAGCAGATGCCCGAGTGCGGCCGGCCGTCGATGACGAAGGTCGGTACGCCGCCGACGCGCTCGACGCGACACTCCGGCCCGACCGTGTCGGCCCTCGCCGTGGCCGCGCCGAGACTCGCTAGACAGGAGAGCAGCAGCATGGCAGACTCCGCGTTCGAGGTGACGGCCGGTCGGCAAGCCCGCCTTACAGGTTTGCCTTGGGGACGGTCTGCACCTTGCTTCGTGTTCCTGGGGGAGAGGTCCGAACGTCCTTGAGGCGGAACCTCTCGGACACGGGAACCCGCCGTTTCGGCAGGTGTCCAACAGTGTCGAGGAGCCCCGCGGGGAGTTGCCGGGTGCGCACGGCAACACTTGTCGTCTTGCTGGCCGGGCCGATGGCTGTGCCCGGACGCTGCGATCCCATCCGCGACCTCGCGGATGACCCGGCGACGGCGAGCTACGCCCTCTCTCTCGCCCGCGCCGCCCTCGAGGCCTACACCCTCCGCCGCCAGCGCCTCCCGACTCCGAACGACCTGCCGGACCTGCTGCGGGACCGCCGCGGCGCCTTCGTGAGCGCGGTGCAGGGCGATGCTCCCCGCTGCTGCATGGGCAGTCTGTACCCCACTCAGCCGACCCTCGCCGACGAGATCATCCAGGCCGCAGTCTCGGCAGCCGGGCTGGACTCACGGAAGCCCCCTCTACGCCCCGACGAGCTCTCGCGCCTGCAACTGATCGTCTCCATCGTCGAGCCCCCGGAGAGCATCACCGACCCGCGCCGTCTCGACCCCGTGCGGGAGGGCGTGGCGGCGCGCGGTCGGGAACGCTGGGGCGTCGTGTTGCCCGGCGAGACGCGCCACTTGGACCTCGCCATTCGCTGGGCGCGAGCCCGTGCGGGCGCCATCGACGGCGAGGCGGTCGAGTACTTCCGCGTTCGGGCCTTCAGGATTGCCGAAGGGAGGGACGTGACACGATGAGAGCGCGCGATCACGTGTTGGTGAGCATGGTGGCGACGGGCCTGCTGGTTGGCGCGGCGCTGGCCCAGGGCGGTCAGGCCGAGGCCCGGCGTCGGGCCCACGCGCCGAACGTCCAGGTGGAGGTGCATCACCGCACCTTCATGCCCGGGGAGAAGAGCAGTATCCGGGTGTCGCTGTACAACCTGAGCCAGGCCTCGCTGGCCGCCTACCGCATCGACCTGGAGGAGCTGGTCCCCAACGCCAAGACGGTCTCGATCTCCGACCCGAAGAACGCTGACGGACTGCCGTACCGGCTGAAGCGCCTGGACCTCTCCGGCCGGGGAGTCGCGGCGGCATGGACCGCGACGCTGAAGAAGACCTACCCCGACTCGTGGCAGAGCATGGACGCGAAGCTCCCGGCGCTGCCGCCGGGGGTGTACGTGATCGTCGCGAAGGGCGGGGGCGTGACCCAGCGGACCTGGCTGGCGATCTCCTCGCGCGCGCTGGTCACCAAGCGCTCGCCGGACAAGCTGATGGGCTGGCTGGTGAACGCGGGGACGGGGCAGCCGGTCGTCGGCGGAACGGTGGCCGTCTACAACGCGAAGGGTCGGGTGGCGGTCGTGCAGACCGAGCGGGACGGGCGGTTCCGCTACGCTACGCCCTCATCGACTGAGCCGCTGTGGGTCGCCAGCCGGGTGGGCGACCCCG
>VGFB01000992.1 GCA_016869015.1 Armatimonadota bacterium | reverse complement strand
CGGACGCTCGATGGCGGCTTCAGCATCGAGGTCCCGGCGGGCGTCCACGAGATCTGCGTCGATAACGCCGGCGGGGATTGGATCGAGGCCCAGTACTACGTCTTCACGAACGTGCGTGACCGGTCGCGCTTCCCCGACCTGGAGGCGAGGGCGCTGCTGACCGACGGCGGGGCCTGGCTGTGGTTCCGCAACCGTCTCAACGAATGGGCCTTCCGCGCGGCTGAGGTCTCAGCTCAGCCAACAGAGCCCGCCACCGCCCTCGTCCCCGAGTGCGCTCCGGGCGCCTATCAGGTCGAGTGGTGGGACACGTACCGCGGCGAGGTCACGGGCCGCATGGCCGCTCAGGCGGATGCCGCCGGCCTCCGCCTCGAGGTCCCCGCCCTGGAGCGGGACGCAGCCTGCCTCGTGCGCCCCGCGGCGGGCTGACGCCGGAACTCAGCCCCATCGAGTCCCGGTGTCTGTCACCGAAGCTCTTCGTCACGAATCGAACTGCGGGTGTCGCCATGCAATCACTGATGCCCCTCCTCGTTCTGCTGGTTGCCGTTCCGAGTCGCCTGCCGGCCCAACCCTCCATCGACGGCGCGTCCGCCGACCGCTGGGAACCCAGACTGGGCTGGACACAGACGCCTCCGACGGCCCATGGCGTGACCGGCGAGGGCCGGGCGCTGGTGTTCACCGCCGAGGGTGCAGGGAAGGAGCTGCCCTGGCAGATCACCCTGAGGCCCGAGGAGACGAGCGGCGAGGCGCGGTACCTGCTGGTGCGGTACCGCGCGGCGGGCCTGGCGAACCCACCCGGCAACTACCTCCTGCACGGGTGGGAGGGCACCCCGGGCGGCCTCACCTTCGCGTACAGCGATGAGATCATCGCCGACGGGGAGCCGCATGCGCTCGGAGTGGATCTGTTTGGGCTGTGGCCGGCGGGCGATGTTACCCAGCTCGGGGTGAAGGTCATCGTTGGGGAGACGGGCGCGGCGCGGCTGACCATCGAGGAGCTTCGCTTCGCCGACGAGTTGCCGCCTGACGCACAGGTCTCCCGCACGGGCGCTCGCGAGCCGAGGTCCGTGACCCTGGACTGGCGCGCGATGCACCCGCTGAGGCCCGAGCCCGGGTGGACGCAGCGCCCGGCGATGGACTTCTCGGCCGAGCTGGAGGGGAGCGCCGTCACGTTCACCGTGCGGGGCGTCGGCAAGCAGATGCGCTGGCCGCTGGCGCTGCCCGAGCCCGTGGACCTCGCCGCGCTGCCGTACTTCTCGGTACGGTATCGCGCACAGGGCGCCGTGGGCCGGACGACCTACGCGGTGTGGATGGGCGACGACCCCGGCGGCCAGGGCCAACAGGCCTTCATCCCGCTGCCGGCCGGGGACCTCGTCGCGGATGGCGAATGGCACACGTACACGCAGCAGCTCAGCCGGCGCTTCACCGCCACGCAGCTCGCGGTCGGCCTCGACTCCGACGGCGACGCCGCCGCGATGACGCTGGACTCGGTCACGTTCAGCTCGACGCCCGCGCGCTGGCCCCTCGCTCAGGTGCTGCCTTACGAGACGCGCGAGGGCGCGTGGCCTGCGGGGCGGGAGAGTTTCACCGTGCTCCCGCCCGCTACCGGGCCCCGGCCCTCACCCTTCCTGGGGCAGCGGCTGGGCCTGGCCGACTGGTTCGGGGCGCGGGAGATCACGGTCGAGGGCGTGCCGTTCACCGTAGCCGCCGAGGCCGGGGAGGTTCCCCAGACGGGCGCGGCAGCCCTGACGGCTCTCACGCTGGCGATTGCGAGCGACGCCGCCGAGGTGTACCTGCTGACGGCGGCTGCTGCACCGCCGACGGAGCCGTGGGGCATCGACTGGCAGCACCCGCGCGCGGTGGATCGGCTCAGCGTGCCGGAGAAGGTCGTCTGTGAGATCCGGTATGCCGACGGGCCGCCCGACTTCGTGCTGCCCCTCGACGCCGCGACGGGGCAGTGGGGCCTGAAGCGCGGGCTGGGCGTGCACGTCGTGCATCCGGACACGGCCCGCCGCCCGACCGAGCTGCGCCTCCACGATCGGATGCAGACCGCTGCCTTCGCGATCCTCGGCGCAACCGCCCTCGCCGCCGCGCCGCGTGTCCCGGAACCCTCGTGGGAAGCCCTGGCCTATCCCGCGCCGCCGGCGGGCGCGCTCGCCGCTCTGAAGGGCGCGCGGTTCGAGGCGATCCTCGACGGCGCGACCTGGTCCCGCGACGCCGTCCGCACCGCGCCCGACGCGGTCGCCTGGTCGAAGAGCCCGCTCTTCGAGGTCGAGATAGCGGGGGAGACCCTTCCGGCCGAGGGCTGGCGGCCCTTTCAGCCGCCCAGCGTCATCTCGGCGCCAGGGCACCGGTCCATCTTCCTGCGCCATGCGGAAGCCGGGTTGCGGGCCCAGGTGACGGTGAACGCCACGGAGCGCGGCAGCATGGTCTTGCAGATGTCCCTCGCCAACGAGGGCCCCGAGCCGGTGACCGCCACGCTGCGCTTCCCGGTGCTGCGCGGCGTGCGACTGGGGAGCGTCGAGGACACGTGGTACCTGTTCGGCAAGCGCGGGGGGATCATCAACCGGGAGCCGATCAGCCTTCGCGAACCGCTTGGGGAGCCGCACCCCCTCCAGGTGGACGGCTTCTTCAACCCGACGACGGGCCTCGCCCTCGCGT
>VGFB01000991.1 GCA_016869015.1 Armatimonadota bacterium | reverse complement strand
CCCAGGCCCATGCCCAGGTAAAGCGCGATCAGCGCCCGAGGCATGCGGCCGTGCCCGACCTGGATGTCGGGCGGGTACTCCTCGAGCGGCTCATGCGCGGGCTTCCCCTCCGCGGAGCCGTCACGGTACGCCAGGTATGCGGCGGCCGTCGCCGCCAGCCCCAGGGCCAGCATCAGCAGCATCCAGCTGTTTGCCACCGTCGGCGGCATGCGGTCCTCCTGCGGCGCATCAGCGCATGTACACGCACACGAGTAGTCCGCCGATCACCATCCCCGCCAGCAGCAGGAGCGCCGTCGGCACGGCCATCACCCGCCAACCTGCGCCGGCGGCCGGCGCCGCCTCGAGCGCCTCCTCGGGGCATTCGAGCGGCAGGCTGCGGGCCCGCTCCTCCGATGAGAACTGGCGGGTCCGCACCGCCCACAAGAACACCGCGGAGTAGACGATCACTCCGAACACGGCATAGGTCGTCCACATCAGGAGAAGCGTCATGGCCGGTCCTTCACGTAGTCCCTGGGCGGCGGAGGCTCGGCGTTCTCGTAAGCCGCGTCGATCTGGTCGGTCCGGTGCTGGTAGTCCACGTGGCCGATGAAGTCGTGGGCGATGTAGTTGGAGACATCCCAGATCTTCGCCGACTCCAGCTGAGTCTTGAAGTAGGGCATGGAGGTGCCCGTGATCCCGTTCATGATCTGGTAGTACAGGAGCCCTCCGATGTACTTGCCCTCGATCAGGTTGCGCCGCAGAAGCGCGAAGTTGAGCGGAGGGGGGGTCAGGTAGGGCTCCGCCGTTCCTCTCCCGTCACCGCTCGGGCCGTGGCATCCCGCGCAGTACAGCTCGTAGATGCGCTGTCCCCGGGCCAGCGAGGCCCCGGTGGCCGGATAGGGGTTGGGCATCCGCCGCCACACTTCGGGGACCCTCGAGTGAACCCAGGCCACGTTCGCGTCCGGGCCGGCCCGGTAGGCCGCCACGGCCGCCTGCTTCCAGCGCTCCTGGCGGGCGACCCGGTAGTCGGCCTGCGTCCCGCCGAGGCTCTGCAGGTACCGGGTGAGGTCGCCGATCTCGGCGCGCGTGTGGAAGCTGAAGGCCGGCATGATGGACGCCGGGCTGGTGTGGCGCGGGTTCAGGAAGTGCGCCAGGTGCCAGTCATCGGGGTGCTCGCCGCCTTGCTGCGATAGATCGGGGCCCGTGCGCTGACTCCCGAGCAACGGGGGCTGCTGTTTGGCGTAATCCCCGGCGCGGGCCACGCGCTGCGCACCCTCCGCCCAGTCCTGCGGCCGGACATACTGCGAGTGGCAGTACACGCAGCCGTTCGCGATGTACAGCTCGCGCCCGCGGTCCTCCGCGGCGCTGGCCGGCCGCCAGATCTCGGAGCCCTGATCGGGGATGGTCATGGTGGGGATAACGACGACCCCCAGGAAGGCCGCCCAGAAGAGGACCATCGACCCGATGATGATGACCGCCGGCGTCATCCTCACGCTTCCACACGCTCCCCGCGGTACAGCGTCATCAGCACGTTGTACAGCCCCACGCACGCGGCCGCTACGATCAGCACCCCCGCCCCGGCCCGCGCCAGCATGTACGGTGAGATCATCGGCAGCGTTCGGTAGACCGTGCCGCCGTTGTTCCAGACCTCGCCCTGGATCAGGCCCGCCGCCGTGAGCACGATGAAGAAGACGGTTACGCCGATCAGGGCCAGCCAGTACTGCAGGCCGATCAGGGACTGGCTGTACACCTTACGCTTCACCACCAGCGGCAGCACGTACCACAGGCCGCCCAACGCGGTGAAGCCCGCGAAGCCGAGCACGGCGATGTGAGCGTGGCCGATCACCCAGTTGCTGAAGTGCGTGTGCCGCTGCACGCTCGGGAGGGACTGCAGCGGGCCCTGGACGCACGTGATGAGGTACCAGATCGACCCGGCGAAGATCAGCTTGCCCGGCCAGCTGTCCGCGAAGTGACGCAGGGAGCCCCGCATGGTCAGCCACAGGTTCACCAGCACGGTCGCCACGGGCACCACCATCGCCACGCTGTCGATGGTGGAGACCGTCTTGAGCCACGTCGGCACGGGCGCCTGAAGCAGATGGTGCGCGCCGATGTGGGTGTAGAGCCCCAGCAGCGTCCAGAAGCCGATGAGCGAGAGGGTGTGGCTGTACAGCGGCTTGCGCGCGATGCGGGGGATGATGTAGTAGGCGACCGCCACCGACATCGGCGTCGTCGCCAACCCGAAGATGTTGTGCCCGTACCACCAGAGCCAGACGGCGTCGATGAGCCCCAGGAGCGCGCCCCCCGGCGGGCGCCACATGACGTTCCCCGGGACCCAGAGCATCGCCGTCCAGAGCACGCCGCCCAACCCGTACCAGACCGACACGAACAGCACGTTCTCCTTCCGCGTGGCGACCGTCATCACGAACGAATAGGCCAGGCAGAGGAAGGCGAGCACGATCAGGCAGTCGATCGGGAAGATGAGCTCCGCGTACTCCCGCCCCTGCGTCAGGCCCAGGGGCAGCGTGATGCAGGCCGCGGCGAGGGCGGCGTTCCACGCCCACAGGCCGAGGTTCGCCGCACGCTCGGAGTAGAGCCGCGCGCGCAGCACCACCGGCAGGATGTACAGCGTCGCCCCGAGCAGGCAGGAGGTGACGAAGCCCAGGAGCACCACGGTCGT
>VGFB01000990.1 GCA_016869015.1 Armatimonadota bacterium | reverse complement strand
GAACTGGATCGCCAACAACGGGGGCAGCGGGGTCCGGATGGCGGGCCAGGGAACGAACACCAACTACGTGGCGAGCAACGCCATCGGGCTGAACCACGCGGGCAAAGCGATGTGGCCCAACGGTGGCGACGGGGTTGAGATCGCTGAGGCGGACCACAACTACGTCGGCGGCGGCGGCCTCAAGGGGAACGCCATCTCCGGCAACGCCAAGAACGGTGTGAGCATCCACGGGCCCCACGCGGTGGGGAACCAAGTGGTCGACAGCTCCATCGGGCTGGACGTGACCGGGCACCGGGTGGTCGAGAACAGCGAAAACGGCATCTTCGTGTGGGACGGCGCGGCCGAGACGCAGATCAAGAACTGCACGATCTCGGGGAACGCCTTCCGGGGGGTCGAGGTGTCGGGCGTCGGGACCGACGGCGTGCTAGTGTGGGGCTGCACCATCGGGCTCGACGCCGCGGAGGACGACTTCCTGCCGAACGGCCTGGCGCTGCTCAAGCCGAACGCCGTGGGCGTCCTCTACCACTCGGGACCCGGCCGCGTGCAGGTCCGCAACAACCGGATCCACGGGCGTGGCGCCGGGGTGTACTGCGCCGGGCTGAGCTTCACCGGTCCGCTCGCCCAGCTGAACGAGGAGAACGTCATCGAGCGGAACCGCATCGGGTACAACGTGACCGGGGAGGTCGGCAACGGCGGGTTTGGGGCCGTCATCGAGGGATCGCACGCCTACTTCGGGGAGAACGACGTGCGCGGCTGCCAGGGCGGGCTGGCCCTCAACTACCCGCGCCCCGAGGCCGACCCGGACTGCTACGTGGGAGTCCGGGGCTGCAAGTTCCGCGACAACGACGCGCACATCCTCTTCTACGACTCCGCGCGCGGGCACCTGGGCGAGTATGGCGCATCGGTGCCCTGGAAGCGCGGGGAGAACTGGTTTGGCGCCTCGCGCCGCGCAGCGGTCAACTCCTGCCGCGCGAAGGCGGGCTTCACGGTCAAGGCGGAGAACAACGACTGGGGCACGACGGTCGCCGCCCAGATCCGCGGTCGTCTTGAGTGCCCCGCGAACGTCGACTTCGACCCGATCGCCGGCGGGGTAGCGCCGACCGGGTCGGGGGCGAGCGCGGTCGCGGCCGTCACCGCCCTCGCCGTCCAGCCGACGGCGGCGGGCGCCGCGATCCAGTTCACGCTCGCCGCCGAGGCGGCCGTCACGGTCTCCGTCGCCAACGTCGCCGGCCGCCCGGTGCGCGCTCTGCTCGAGGCGCGCCCCACGGGCGCCGGGCTCCAGAGCGTGCTCTGGGACGGCCGCGCGGACGCCGGGACCCGCGTCCCGGCGGGTCTGTACCTCGTGCGGGTCACGGCCCACGGGGCTCAGGGCGGCCGGTCGGAGTCGGTCGCGACGGTCCGCCTGACTCGGTAGGAGCGGGGCAGGAGGTCGCGAACGCCGCGACCGCGAACCTCTCCATCTGAGGGGGAGTGTGGTAGAAGGTCGTTGACGGGGCGTTTGGCTTTGTGCTACCGTGTGGGCGCCATTCGGTTCCGGCTCGTTCTCCGATCACCAAGAGGCGGTGATTGCATGACCATGCGACGAACCTTGATCTTGGGCATCCTGGGTACGCTGCTGCTGGCGTCGGCGGCCGGAGCGGGTGAGGCGGTCTTGCGAGGGGACGGCGCCGTGCCGCTGGCCCTGTCGGGCGGGCGGCATGTGAGCGTTCCCGGCGGGCCGACGGCCGTCCAGGGCACGGTGACAGTCCGGCCGCGCGTCGAGAGCGCTCCGGGCACGTGGACCCACTTCATCATCGATGGCCAGAGCCAGTACTCGACGAACAACCCCATGCCTACGATGAGCCTGGACACCACCCAGCTCGCCGAAGGCCCGCACACGCTGCGGATCGACAGCATGGAGGGCGACCAGCGCGTGGCCACCACGGGCGACATCGTGCTGGAAGTCGCCAACACGGCGGTCCTCTCGCAAGTCGGTCAGGCGGCGCCGGCCCAGCCGGGCTTCATCAAGCTGCACCACAAGAAGATCCTCCGTGAGATCGTCTGGTTCAACGGTCGCGAGGGCGACCTGGAGACCCACGGGACGATGCGCCGCGGCCACATCCTCATCACCCTCACCGACCTGATGCGCCACCTGGGCGGCACGGTCGAGTGGGGGCCGCCCAGCAACCTGATCCTCGCATCCCGCAACGACGTCAGCGTGCGCGTCGTCCCGGGCAGCGCCACGGCCTACGTGAACGGCAAGGCCGCCCGGATGCCCGTGGCCGCGTTCCGCCAGGGCAACCGGACGTACGTGCCGATCCGCGCGATGTGCGGCTTCTTTGGCGTGCGGGTCGACTGGGACACCTACACCGACCGCGCCTACGTCACCTACCAGATGCCGTAGCCGCGCCGCACGATGGCAGGATGATTGCAGGGGACGGTGAGACACTACCGTCCCCTGTTCGGTTCTCAGGGGTAGAGGGGGAGGCGCCGCCATGGCGACGGACGAGGTCCCCGATGAGGTGACCGGGCGTCCGGTTCAGGCGGTGCAGGACCTCGCCTCACTGACCCGCGACTGGCTGAGGAGGGTGTGGTCGCAGCGGAGCCGTGCGGAGTGGGCGGTGGCGTGGTACCTGCCCTTGATGACGGCTGCGGCCGCAATGGTGGTGGCTCTGGTC
>VGFB01000989.1 GCA_016869015.1 Armatimonadota bacterium | reverse complement strand
CGTCGAACGAGCCGGACGCGACGGTGGAGTCCTTGCGGCTGGAGCGCTTCCGCGGCCCCTTCCGTCGGATCGTGCCCCTGCCTCGGCAGGCGAACAGCGCAGAGATCCGGGCCACCCTCGAGCGCGGCGTCCTCACGCTGGAGGTCTTGAAGACGCTCTCGGCCGGCGGGCGCCGCATCGAGATCGGGTAACGGCGGACCTCAGACCTCAGACTGCAGACCCGAGACCCGACCATGGACCAGGCGAAGGACTTCTACGACGTGCTGGGGGTTCCGCGAAGCGCCTCCGAGAAGGACATCCGGAAGGCGTACAAGCGCCTCGCCCGCAAGTACCATCCCGACGTGAACCCCGGCGACGCGGAGGCCGAGCGCCGGTTCAAGGAGATCACCGAGGCGCACAACGTCCTCACCGATGCCGAGAAGCGTCGGAAGTACGACCAGTTCGGGCGGGCATACCAGCACGCGCAGCAGTCCGGCCAGTGGAGGAGCGGCGACTTCGACGACTTCCTCCGCCACTTCGCCGGAGCAGGCGGGACCGGCTTCACAGTCGGGGGGAGCTTCGGCGACATCTTCGGCGACATCTTCGGCCGGGGGGCGGGGCCGGGGGCCGGGCGCGTTCGGACCGAGGCGCGGGGCCCGCGCCAGGGCGACAACGTCGAGCACGAGCTGGGCATCAGCTTCGAGGAGGCGGTGTCCGGGGCCCAGAAGGCCATCAGCCTGACGCTCGCCGATCGCTGCCCGGCCTGCGACGGCGTCGGCGGCACGACGCAGACGTGCAGCGCCTGCGGCGGCACGGGAATGGCCCGCCAGGGCGGGGGCGTCCTGAACCTGAACGCCGCCTGCCCGCGGTGCCAGGGCGCCGGGCGCGAGGTCACCGGGCGGTGCAAGGAGTGCGGCGGATCGGGCGAGGTGCAGCGCAGCCGCCGGATCAACGTGAAGATACCCCCCGGGGTAGACGGCGGCAAGAGGATCGTCCTGCGCGGGGAGGGGGCCGCAGGCGTCAACGGCGGGCCGCGCGGCGATCTCGTTCTGATCGCGAGGGTTGGGGAGCACCCCTTCTTCCGACGCCAGGGCGCAGACGTGCACGTCGAGGTGCCGGTGAAGTTCACGGAGGCGACGCTGGGCGCCGAGATCGATGTGCCCTCCGTACGCGGGTCGGCGAAGCTCAAGGTCCCGCCCGGCACGCGCAACGGCCAGGTGCTCCGCCTCAAGGGGATGGGGATCGAGAGGATGGACGGCAGCGGCCGCGGCGACCAGTTGGTCAAAGTCCGGCTCGTCACCCCGGACCGCCTTAGCCGCCGCCAGAAGGAATGCCTCGAGGAGATCGCGGCCGAGTGGACCGACGATCCCCGCGAGGACCTGCCGGCGTAGACGGCCCGACGGGCGACGGCCCGGGCCCCGGCGGGCCGGTCGAGAAAGGACAAGACCCATGCGACGCCCGGAGAATGAACCGGTCTACATGATCAGCGTCGCGGCACGGATGTTGGCGTGCCATCCGCAGACGCTGCGCATGTACGAGCGCGAGGGGCTGGTGTCGCCCTTCCGCTCGCAGCGCAACCTCCGGCTCTACTCGGACGCCGACATCGAGCGGTTGCGCATGATCAAGCGGCTGACGCAGGAGCTGGGGGTGAACCTCGCCGGCGTCGAGGTGATCCTCGAGCTGTTGGACAAGGTCGAGAGCCAGCAGCACGAGATCGAGCGGCTGAAGCGCGAGCTGTCCGGCGATCGGAAGGCGCTGAATCCGGCGCCCTCCCGGGCCATCGGCTACGTGGTCGAGATCCGTTCCGAGACCGGTCGGTCTTAGGGTCGGTCGAGGCGTCGCGCGTCCCGTCCGCCGCCAGCTACGAACTGCGAACCCGCCACTCCGAACTGCCGTCTGCCGTTGCCGGGGGGTGTGAGACATGGACTTCACCAAGTTCACCAACAAGGGCCGCGAGGCCGTCCTCGGCGCGCACCAGCTGCTGCAGCGGTACCACCACAACGAGCTGGACGTGGAGCACCTGCTGCTCGCGATGCTGGAGATGGAGGGCGGCCTCGTGCCCCAGGTGCTCGAGGGGCTGCAGGTCGACCGCCCGGGCCTCGTGCGCGCCGTGGAGAAGGCTCTTGGCGCGCGCCCGCAGGTCAGCGGCCCCGGGGCCGACACCCAGCAGATCTACGTCACCCCCCAAGCTCGACGGACCCTCGATCTGGCCCTCGAGGAGGCGCAGCGCTTCGGCGACACCTTCGCGGGCTGCGAGCACATCCTGCTCGGCATCCTGCGGGAGGGCACCAGCGTCGCGGCCCAGATCCTGAAGCAGAACGGCGTTGAGCCCGAAAGCCTCCTCGCCCAGCTCAAGACGATCCGCGGCTCTCACGCCGTCACCGATGAGCGCGCGGATGAGAAGTACCAGGCGCTGAAGCGCTTCTCGCGCGATCTGACCGCCCTCGCGGCCGAGGGCCAGCTCGACCCGGTCATCGGGCGTGAGAAGGAGATCCGGCGCGTCATCCAGATTCTGAGCCGTCGCACGAAGAACAACCCGGCGCTCATCGGGGACCCCGGTGTCGGCAAGACCGCGATCGTGGACGGCCTCGCCCAGGCCATCATCGCGGGCAACGTGCCTGAGACCCTGCGGGACAAGCAGGTGGTCGCCCTCGATCTGGCGGGCATGGTGGCCGGCTCG
>VGFB01000988.1 GCA_016869015.1 Armatimonadota bacterium | reverse complement strand
CCCTGACAGCCAGGGAGATCCCTTCCCCGTCGTCTGGATCTTCCGGCTGGAGGAAGACCCCGGGACCGACTGGTACGCCAACTGGGGATACCGGCTCCAGCGCTTCGCGCCCCACGTGATACGCAAAGATCTTCTCGAGCAGGCGATGGCGCGCGGCGAGAGGCTGCTGGAGGGGGTCACCTACGAGCGGCGCGGCCCGGAGCCCCAGTCTCTACGCCCGCAGAAGGAGCTGACCCGCATCGACATCCAGGCCCGCGTCCAGTTCGCGCCGCCGCACTTCAGCCTGAAGCAGGCGGCCCTCTGGGCGGAAGAGACCGCTTACGAGCGATGTCCCCTGGTCGCCATGAACTCCGGAGACGCCGGAGTGGCGGCGCTCAAGGCCGCCGTCGCCGCCCGCTACGACATCGAGTGCGACTGGTCCGACTGGACCACCACCGCAGTGCGGATGGCCATCGCCTACGCGAGGAACGCAGCCACGGTCATCTTGCCCGATGGCTTCGTCCTGCCGCGCGCGCTCTTCAGCGAGGCCCGCCAACGACGCGTCGAGCTCCGCGTCGCGCCCCTGTCGTTCTTCCCCCGCCGCGAGACGCGCCGGATCACGGTCATCCACACGCTGCCGTGCAAGCATGAGCCCGAAAGCGAGTTCCCGCCCTGGGCCGCCCGGGAGCTCGGCGAATCGCCCACCCAGTACCAGGACTTGATCCCCGAGCGCTGGCGCAACTACGGACTGGAGGGAGCGGAGCGCGATGCCGCCGGATGAACCGACCCGACAGGCCGGAGCACACGCGGCTCAGCCATCGCCGCCGGGGGTCGCGGTCCCGGCCGACCTCGAGTTCGACGACCGCCCTCTGCCGGCCCTCCTCGCCGGTGAGGAGCGCGCCTTGGGCACGCCGGCCTCCCCCTCCGGGCATGTGCGACAGCGCTTGCGCCGCCTGCGGCAGGCGACGGCGGCAGCCGACTGGGCCGACGCCGCCGGGCTCGCGGCTGGGCTCTCGGAGGACGCCACATCGCTCCCGCCCGGGGCCCTCGGCGAGTTGACCAGCGCGCTCGATCGGTTGCTCGAGGCCTGCCGAGAGACCCCCGACGCCCCGTGGACGACTGTCGCCGGATCGGTGTTCGAGCTGCAGTGGGATCAGGCCAAGGCCGCCGACGGGCCCCTGGGAGCCTGGGAAGCGGGCGGACGGCTGGCCGAGTGGCACGAGCGCCAACGCCGGTTCGAGCCGGCCAGAGGGGTCATCGAGGAGCTGCTGACCGCTGCGCGCGCGGAGGCCGACACGCGCCGGGAGGCCGAGTGCCTGGGCCGTCGCGCCTTCACCTACGTCGCGGAGCGGGACTGGGAGAACGCCGCGCGGGAAGTCTGGGCCGCCGCCAAGGCCCTGGGAGGCCTCGGCGATCCGGCGGCCCACGCGCCGATCTACGCCGAGCATCTGGCAGCCCGTCTGGGCGGCGACGGCTCCTCGCCCGCCGCGCGCGAGGAGTTCATCGACCCCTTCCTCGGTGCCCAGAGGCTTCTGACGGGGATGGCCGAGGCCATGGAAGCGCAGGACTGGGCCCGCGTGCCCGAGCTGGCCGCCCAACTCATGGCGGAGGGCCACCCCCTTTCGCCGGCTCAACTCAAGACGCTGCGGGAAGCGCTGTTGCCCTTCGCCCCGAACCCCAGCCAGATGGCTCGCCCGGAGCAGCCCGACCTGGTCGGCCGAGCCCTCGAGTCCGCCTGGGCGCTGGTCAGGGCCGGCGGCGGCGACGTGGACATCGACCGGACCGGCTACCAGCTCGGGCGGTGGTACGGCCGCCGGCGCCGCTTCGCCGAGCAACGAGCCGTCCTCACCGAACGCCTGGCCTCCGCCCGCAACCGGGGCGCCCGTCGGGAGGAGGCCGTCATCCTCAACGACTTGGGCTTTGCCTACTCCGAGGAGGGCGCGTGGGAGGCCGCCGCCGAGCCCTTCCAGCAGGCTGTCGAGGTGTTGGAGACGCTGGGCGAGCACCTGGAGCGCGCCAACTCCCGCATCAACTACCTGGCGTGCCGGCTCGAGCGGGACGAGTTCCGGAACGCCGTCGACCTGAAGCCGGAGCTCCACGAACTCCTCGCGGTCTTCCGCGAGAAGAACGACTGGCGCCAGTGCAAGCCCCTTTACTACCTGGCGCGCATCGAGGAGGCCGAAGGGAACCTCGAGGCCGCCGCCGCGCTGTTGCGCGAGTCCCTCGCGATCGACGAATCGGTCCGCGTCACCTACCGCGACCGTGAGCAAGCCGCCCTCGACCGCCTCCAAGCCAGGCTACCCGCCTGAACAGCCCTGCCATCGCCGTGCCGTTGGAGCGCGGACGCCCTCGTCCGCTGGCCTGGCTGGTGGTGGCCCCGGTGTGGCGGCCGTTGCCGTCCGCCGTCGCCGTCACGGTCCCCGGTACCCGCCGTTGCCGTCCGCCGTTCGCCGTCACGGTCTCCGGCGCCCGCCGACCCGCGAGTGCCCAAGTGATGTCGTTCAGCCCCCGAAGGGGGCGACTGGTGGATAGCCAGGGGCGACAGCCCCTGGAACCGACGCCCCAATCCCCTGAGCCCCAACGGGGCGACAGACGGCCCGCCCGCCACCTACGGGGCGGGAGAGGTCGGGGGGCTCCGAATCCGTGGGTTTCACCCACGGCTAGCCCGGATCATTCACGAGG
>VGFB01000987.1 GCA_016869015.1 Armatimonadota bacterium | reverse complement strand
ATGCGTTGGGCTTCCTCGTCTCCCTCGATGGTCAGGTCCATCGCCGGGTGGATCGCCATCAGGTGGCTCGGATGGCGGTGTGACTCATCCAGCGGATGCCCGGGCCACAGGCAGAGCACGCCGCCCTCGGTCAGCGGATAGGGGGCGAGGCGCTCGCGCAGGGACTGCGCCGAGGCGGTCAACTCGTCGATCCCGAGGGCCTGCTCCATCTCAACGACCCAGTCGCAGCAGCGACGGATCAGGGCCAGGTCAACGGCCGGATCGGAGGCCCAGGCCGCGGGCTGGTTCTCCCGGTACTCGGGGCTCGTGGAGAGCGGCACGTGGAGGCGGCCATCGGCCCGCTCTTCCACGTTGGCCCGATAGAAGCGCAAGATGTCGCCGACGAGGGGGTAGCCGGTCTCGGCGAGCCACCAGGTGTCCAGACTGTAGCGCCAGCGCAGCCACACGAGCCAGGCCAACCAGCCGACCGAACTCCAGGCGAACTGGACCGTGTACCAGCCCGGGGCCGGGGTGAGGCCGGGGAGGAACGAGCAGGGCCAGAAGGCGCCCTCGGTGCCGAAGAAGCGACGGGCCAACGCGCGGGCCTGGGGCAGGGCATCCCGCATGTGGTCGCACCAGGCGTCGAGCAGGTCCAGGTGTCCGGAGCAGCAGGCCGGCCAGAAGGTCTCCTGCACGTTCATGTCGGCGTGATAGTCACCCCGCCACGGGGGCAAGATCCCATCCATCGCCCAGACGCCCTGCAGGCCGGGAGGCAGGGAGCCGGGCCGCGAGCAGGCGGCCAGCAGGTAGACGCCCAGGTACCACAGCCGTTCGAGATCGGGCTCAGGCAGGCGGACCGCTGAGCCGGACCAGAACGCCTCCCACCCAGCGACGTGCTCTGCCAGCAGGGCCTCGAAGCCCTCCGCCCTCGCCGCCCGGGCCGTCGCCGCCGCTTGCTCCGCCGCCTGGTCCCCGTCCTCCGCCAGAGCGACCCCGACGAACACGTCTGACTCGTGGGCGCACCAGGCCACCGCCGTTGCCGGGCCCTGGACCAGCTGCTGCACGACGAGCTCCACATCCTCCGCGCGATAGCGTCGGGGCTCCGGATGCCCCAGCGCCGAGAAGTCGGGAGTCATCTGCGCCAAGGGCAGAAAAGTCACGCTCGGCGGCGAGGGCGCGCGCAGACAGATTGCGTCGTGCTCGCGGTGGACAAACACCGTGAGGCCGGGTCCTTCGGTGACGCCCCGGTCCAGGTCGAGTGTCAGCGGATCCGAAGTCGGAGCCTGCAGGGCCAGCTCGGCGCGGCCGAGACTGACCTTGGTCGGCGCGAGCGGGTTGTCGCGCCGCTCCCGCTCCTCGAACACCTCAACGGCCTCGTCGAAGCGCCCCTCCCGCACCAGACGCCGGAGGCCCGCGTAGTTGTACCGCGGGTCATCGCGGAAGGCCTGGTTGGCGCGCAGGTCCCACAGGTCGGCGTGATCGAGGGTCAGTCGGAGCGGCGCCCCGTCGCCCCACACCATCACGCCCAGCCGCCCGTTCCCGAGGGGCAGCCCTTCCTCCCAGCGGAGAGCCGGGTGCGGCGGCGTGATCCGGTGGGGGCTGCGCGACTCGCCCATCGTCACTCCTCGACAAGCACGCGGAGGCCGACGTTGTAGACGGGTTGGGCGGCCTGGTAGCTGAGGCGGAAGGCGGAGCGGCAGCGGCGCGGGAGATCGTCCCAGGAGCCGCCACGCACGACCCGCTCGTCCGTCGCGTCGGGCTGCTCTGGTCCGTCGCCGGCGTCGTGCGGGTAGGGGCGGTATGCCGAGGCCGTCCACTCGGCTACGTTACCGTGCATGTCGTGGAGGCCCCAGGGGTTGGGCTGGTAGCGGCCGACCTCGCACGAGGTCGGTGCGCCGTCGTTGCGGTCGTTGTCACGCACGGACCAGGGCTTGATCACGCCGAGGTTCGCGTCGGCGAAGTTGGCGAACCGCTCGAGGTCCGCGCCATCGCCGCAAGAGAACGGCGTCTGCGTGCCGGCGCGACAGGCGTACTCCCACTCGGCCTCCGTCGGCAGGCGACAGACACGCCCGAGCCGCTCGCCCAGCCAGCGGCAGAACGCCTCGGCCTCGAGGCCGGTGACCCGCGCCACCGGCTGGTTCGGCCCATTCATCGGCCAGCCGGGGCCCACCCGGTCCTTCCCGTGGGTGTCGATCCACCCGGTTTCGTGCGCGGCGTCGAAGCGCGCGTACTGGGCGTTCGTGACCTCGAACTTGCCCAGCTCGAACCCTCGCGCGATGCGGAACCCAAACGGCGGGCTTTCGTCCGGGTCGAGGGGCGACTCGTCCGGCGGCGCGCCCATGGTGAACTCGCCCGCGGGGACCGCGACCAACGTCAGCGAGACCCCCTCGCCGAGGTCGACGACGCGCTCAGTCTGACCGAGAGCCGGCAGGGCCAACAGGAGAAGCGCCGTCACCCTAGCCGCCCCTCCCTTCCGCGAGGGCCTTGCGGGCCGCGGCGTCGGCCCCGCAGACCTCCTGGCGGCGAATCACGAGGTCCTCGGGCGCCTGCTGCTGGTGCACTTCCTGCCAGTCGCCGTAGTAGGGGACGTTCAGGTCGATCCAGGTGATGAGCCGGTCCCACTCCTCAGCGGTCAGCTTCACGTCCTTGTGGCCCTTCTTCAGAAGCTGCACGAGCTGGCTGG
>VGFB01000986.1 GCA_016869015.1 Armatimonadota bacterium | reverse complement strand
GGGGGATGCGAAGTGAGCTGCGAGCGAACCCGGGCGCCAGGCAAGACCCCCATCCAGAAGTTCCCGTCCGACAAGGTCTCGACCGGCACAGAGTATAGGTACTGGGACTCCGATTGTCAACCACTCCACCAAATGGGGGGTGCGACCACAGGGAGTAGGTAGATTGGGGCAGTGTGGTCGTCAGCCCCGCAGGGGCGACCCATGCCTGGCCAGGGGCGAAGCCCCTGGTTTCCCGGCCCCCGGACCCTCCCCGCCCCGAAGGGGGCGGGCGGAACCCAAAGCCCGCCGGCGCAGTGGAGTCCAGGCCGCCCCGGGGGGCGTTGAAGGTGTGATCGGCAGCTCGACGAGGAAGACGGGTGAGACACGATGGCACGGACCATGGCTTGGAGCCGGGTGCTCTACGGCAGCACGGCAACGGCGGCGTTGCTTGGGCTGATTGGGTGCGGCGGGTCTGGGGACAACGAGGCCGGACCCTCGGACGCCCCGGCAATCGTGGTCGGCGGCTTTACCTTCGGCGCCGGGAGCGCCAACCTCAACCATGCGTACCTCCTCGCCTCGGCCACGACGTCCCAGCGCGTGTTCCTGGGCTATGGCGGCCAGAGCGGGCGACAGATGACCGAGACGTTCTCCTCGGGTGGAACGGTGGCGGGGATCAACGCCCTGAAGGTCATCACCGATCGCCCCGGCAACACCCAGCGCCGGCGGGATGCGGCGTGGATCGCGCGCGACAGCCTCGGCAATGTCCACGTCCTCCAACGGAAGGTGCTCAACGACGGGAGCGGCGGTTCAAGCCCCCTGCGGAAGCTCGGCGTCGCAGCCGGCGAGCCGGCGGCCTTCCTGCTCCTCCGCAGCGCAGACCTCACCGTCGGCCGGACCTGGTTCGAGCAGTCTCAGGGCCGGCGGGTCCTGCGCAACCGAGTGCTCTCGACGGCGGCGTCCAGTCAAGGGAAGACGAACCTGCTGCAGGTGCAGACCATCGAAGACGCCAACGGCGACGGGACGTTCTCCACGAGCTGGTCCGGGCCCGATGTGAGGACGGACCGGTACTGGGAGGCCTCCGTCGGGCTCCACGATGTGCGGATCGCCGTGTCGCCCTCGCTGACCGGCTTCGCCCGATCCACGCCCCCGACGACGACCCAGGTGAACATGCAGGGCTTCGGGTTCAGCCCCCGGACGATCACAGTGCCTCGCGGCTCGACCGTGAAGTGGGTGAACAAGGAGAGCTTCATGCACACGGTGACGCGCGACCCCCTGAACCCGGTGGCAGGCGGGCCGAACTCCGACGCGACGTTCCCGAGCGGCATGGCGCTGAACGACAGCTACAGCTGGACCGTGCCCAGCGTGGCCTCCGGCACGACGTTCTTCTACCATTGTCGGTTCCACGCCACCCCCGGTAACGGCAGCTCCCTGGGGGCCGGCATGACGGGCTCGGTCACCGTCGAGTGAGCGGGACGGCCGCGACGCCGGGCGGGTCACGATCGGCGGTTCGGTCTCCGCCTGCGGCAACCGGATCGCCTGCAACGACGCGGGGCTGAGGGTGCCCTCGGGAGCGTACCTGATCGAGGTACGCACGAGCAGTCCGGGCGGCGCCTCCAGCCGCGGTCTTGCCCGGCTGGCCCTCAGCCGCTACCGGCGCTCCGGGCTCCCGCGTTCAGGACGGTTCCGAGGACGCGAGGTAGGTATGGTGTCCACGCAACCCGTCCCCCGGGGGCTTTACCGGGGCGGATCCGGACGCAGCCCCGGTAGCGAGCTTCCCGGCGGCGCGTGCAGCTTTCTGGAGTCTGGTCGAGGGAATGCGGGAACTGGCGGTTGTTGTAGCCAAGGAGCCGGGCACCCAGCCCGATACCGGGGATCCCGGCCTGAGGCGAACTATCCGGCTGGACATGCGAGGTCAGGAGGAGGACTCGATGAGAACGGTTCTGTGCTGGACGGTACTGCTCGCCGGGGCATTGGCCGTGTGTGGCGGCCATGCGCTTGCCGCGAAGGTCGTTCTGTCGCCGATTGCCGCTGTCTCGATCTCTACGCACCCCACCGATGGTGACAAGGTGACCAGCGCCTCGCTGCCGGTGGGCTTCGACACCGACAACACTCTGTACCGCGGCCTCATGCAGTTCGACCTGAGCGGCCTTCCCGCCGGAGCCACGATTACCAAGGCAACCTTGCGGCTGTACCAGGTCGGCGCCAAGGGAGTGAACTTGCCTGTCTACGTGTACCGGACCAACAAGTCGTGGGACGCGGCTACTGTGACGTGGGCCGGCCACGCCGCGTCCTTCTCACCGACCGCCATCACGTCCGGGGGCGGCGGGGCCGCCAACGGGACCTGGGTCACCTACAACGTGTTGATTCTGGCGAAGTCCTGGTATAGCACCCCCGGTCGGAACTTCGGCCTGATGTTGCGCGGGTCGTCGGAAGGCGGCGACTGGAGCTTCCACCGGTACGCTTCCAAGGACCAGGGCGACAACCCCGTGCATCCGCGACTCGTCATCGAGTACACGCCCTAGTGGTCTGTCACTCCTGACTGCCGGGGTCTGTCACCGTAGGTCGAAGCGCCCGCTTCGACAACGACGGTGACGGAGCAGCGCTCCGTCCTACGACGGCGACGGATGGGCGTGCGGAACGGGCCGTCCACCAATCCAAACAATCACGAGTGACGGCGCACTGG
>VGFB01000985.1 GCA_016869015.1 Armatimonadota bacterium | reverse complement strand
ACGCGCGTTGTCGATGGCGAGGGCGGCGAACTGACCGACCGCTTCGGCAAGGTCGATCTCCGACTGGGTGAAGCGCCGGCCGGCATCGCGATCGAACAACTCCACCAGGCCGATCACCCGGTCTCTGGCCTTCAACGGCAGCGCCAGGAGGCCGGTGAAGCCGCGCAGGTCGAAGTATCGCGTCTCCTCTGTCGAGAGCCGTTCATCCTGGCTTCCGTACACGACCACCGTGGACCCCGATTCGATGGCCGCCACCGTCGACGCCCAGCGCCTCATGTCGATCTCGGTGCCGGGCGTGGAGACCCGGCGCGGATCGTCGACGTCGATGCCGGCCAGAGCGATGAGCTTCTCGCGGTCCAGGTCGACCGAGTAGATGTCGCATTGGGACACCGAGAGCGCGGCAGTCAGCCGGCCGATCACCGCGCGCAGCACCTCGCCGAGATCGAGGCTCGCGGCGAAGTCCAGGCTGGAGGCGACGACCAGGGACAGATCGCGCTCCCGTGCCGCCAGCTCGCGGGTCAGGCGAGCGCTGTCCAGAGCAACGGCCGTATAGCCGGCGACGCTCTCGGCGAAGCGCACCTGGTCGGCGGCGAAGCTGGAGTCGGCCTCTGTGCGACCGAGGACGACGACGCCCAGCTCCTCGCCGTGCGCGCGCAGCGGTACCGAGAGGCACGAGCGCAGCGGGCTCAGCGCCTCGGCGGCCGACAGGATACGTGCGTCGTCGACGTCGGCGAGCGCCGTCCGGTCCAGGCAGGAAGCGCCGATGATGGCGCCGTCCTCCTCGAGCGACCGCGCGGCATCCTGAAGGACGGCGAAGGGCAGGCGCAGCTCACCGGCGGCGACGTCGACCCCGTGAGCGGCCACGCCCGACCAGACGCCGTCGCGCAGCCGCAGGACCAGCGCCGCCTGGGCGCCGATCTCGACGCGGATGCGGTCGAGAGCGAACGCCACGATCTCGTCGGCGCTCTCGCCGCTGCCGCTCATGCCGGCGATGTCGGCGACCGCTTCAGCGTAGCGCGCCCGCAGGCCGGCGCGACGCGAGATGCGGTCGACCTGAGACAGAAGGTGCGAGAGCACCAGAAGTCCCACGCAGGCCAGCACCTCGAAGAGGTAGAAGAGCAGCGGCTCCGGGCCCTCGGCCCTCCGGGCGAGCATCACGGCGCCGCTCAGGGCGAGCGCGACACCACACAGGTACAGCGTCGGGCGAAAGCGCAGGATGACCGCCGACGCGCTCAAGGGCAGCAGGTAGAAGCCGCTGATGATGAACCATCCCACGGCGATGACGTCGGCCACGAACACGACCGCCATGGCCGCCACCACGAAGGCGACCGTGACCGCGCGCCACTTCCGCAGGACCTGGACGAAGCGGACGAGACGCGGAAAGCGCCGCTCCTCAAGCATCATGCGCGTGAGGGCTTCGGCCATGCGACCTCCCGGCACGTGGGGACGGGGCCCTCGGGCGAGCTCAAGCTTATCCTTCGCCATCGGGTCTCTCAAGGCGTGCCGGCTCGATGCGGCCCCCGCTCACCCGCCGCTCACCAGGCCCAGCCGGCGCACTGCCTTCTCCGAACGCAGCTCGCGCAGATCTGACGCGACCCGGTCAGCGCCACGCGAATCGCAGACGGAAACGCCCGGCGTCCCGTCGCTGTTGATGCCGTATCGCGCCATCCCGGCGACCTTCTCGGGACTTCCGATCTCCCGCAGGCGCACCAGGATGGCGGCGCAATCCCGGTCAACCACGCGTACCCCCCGTCGCAGCCTCGATCATCCCACCGCCACCCGGGCCACACGGCCGTCGTCCCTCCGTCGCTCCCATCCTACCTGCCGCACCCCGGCGCCTGCCGCCGATCGCACGATCCGCGCGGCATGCCGGGCTGTCACCAAGCCGGTCCCGCAGAGGATTCATCACTCGTCGGGTCCTCAATGATCTGAAGCGTCTGCGACGGAGAGCTCAACGCCGCGATCGCGTCGAGCCGGAGCATCACGGCGGCGGCCCTCACGGTCGGCCGTCGAGTTGACATACAATAAGCCGCGAGCAGGAGGCGGCGGTCGCCATGGTACGGACAGGCTTTCAGTTCTTGCGCACTTCTTTTTCGTCGCCCGTCCCGCCGGCCGGCCTCCCGCTGCTGCATGTCGAGAGCAGGTGATGCGCGGCACACCATCTGCCACGCATGAACGGGAGGAGGGCCGCGGATGAGCCGTAAGGGAACGCTGTACAACACCGTCCAGCGACGCGCCATCGACCAGGTGCTGAAGCTGGCCACCAGCGACAACAAGAAGAGCATCCTCGCCGCGGCGGCGATCGCCGAGAAGATGACGCCGGCGCACCGCAAGCGCGAGCTGAACTGGGTCGTCGATCAGATCAAAGAAGAGACACCGGTCCTGCAGATCGTCCGCCATGTGGTCCGCGACCTCAGCCCGGCGTGCCGCGAGAAGGTCATCCAGAACCTCATCCTGACGGCCCTGCTGCAGACATCGTCCACCCGTGAGGCGTTCACCGAGCGCACCGGCGCCCATACGCCGCTCATCATCCTCATCAGCCCCACCATGCGCTGCAACCTCACCTGTGAGGGCTGCTACGCGGCCGAGTATCCGCCCGACGCCGATATGAGCCCCGAGCTGCTGCAGAGCATCGTCGACCAGGCCAACGACATCGGCATCTA
>VGFB01000984.1 GCA_016869015.1 Armatimonadota bacterium | reverse complement strand
GGGCTGGCCAACGGCACGGATGCGCTCGTCCTGCTGCTGAAGGCCGCCGGGATCGGGCCGGGGGATGAGGTCATCACCACGCCCTTCACCTTCTTCGCGACCGTGGAGGCCATCGGTCACGTCGGCGCCCGACCGGTCTTCGTGGACATCGATCCGGAGACTTACTGCCTCGATCCGGCGCAGTTGGACGCCGCCGTAACCCCCAGCACTCGGGCCGTCATGGCCGTCCACCTCTACGGCCACCCCGCCGACATGGACCCGATCCAGCAGGTCGCCCGCGACCGCGGCCTGCTGCTCTTCGAGGATGCGGCCCAGGCGCACGGCGCGCAGTACAAGGGCCGCCGGATCGGCGCCCTCGCCGACGGCGCAGCCTTCAGTTTCTACTTCACCAAGAACCTGGGCGCCTATGGGGAAGCCGGCGCAGTAACGACGGCCGACGACGACCTCGCGCAAGCCCTCCGCGAGCTACGCAACCACGGGGAGACCGCCAAGTACGTTCACGACCGCATCGGGTACAACAACCGCCTCGACGAGGTCCAGGCGGCGATTCTGCGCATCCGGCTGCCGCTGCTCGATGAGTACAACAACCGCCGTCGCGCGATCGCCGCGCGCTACAACGAAGCCCTCGCCGGCACCAGCCTCGTCTTGCCCTTCGAGGCCGAGTGGGCGCGTCATGTCTACCACCTGTACGTCGTTCGCAGCGAGCGGCGCGACGCATTGGCACAGCACCTGACCGAGCGTGAGATCGGCTTCTCGCTGCACTACAAGCGCCCCTGCCACCTGCAGCCGGCCGTCACCGCCCTCATCGGCGAGCCGCCCAGCCTCCCGGTGGCCGAAGCGGCCGCCGAGCAGGTCCTCGGGCTCCCCATGTTCCCGCAGCTCACCGTCGAGCAGCAGGACTACGTCATCGACGCGGTCCTCGACTTCGAGCCCGTCACCGGCTGATCGACCGACAGGGGCTCACAGCGCGGGGAACATGAACTCGCCCCCGGCGCCGCCGCCCTCGTCGGAATCCGTGCGGGTGCAGTTGGCGGCCTGGTAGCAGTCGGTGTCCATCGGGTCGGTCTTGTAGAACGTGGCTGTGTGGTGACGGTACCTGGTGTTCGGCGCGGTTGTATGGCTCTCAGTTCTCTGGGCACTGCGGCGCCGCCCACAGTGCCGAGGCGCTGCACGAGGCGAGCACAACGGATGAGACTGCACCGACCTTCCCTGTCATCGCGAACACCCCTTCCTGATAGGCACACAGCACTTCAGCAGGAAGGCGCACGCGAGGTCGAAAGCGTCCTGCAGGTCGATCCGACCGGCCTCCAGGTCCGCCTCCAGGAAGGGCCACAGGTAACGGTCGAACCGGCCAAAGGAGATGGCGACCCCAGGGTTCTCGACGTGCAGGAACACCTGGACGAACCACACGAGCTGCAGGGCCTGGTGGAAGGTCTGCGGGGGCCCTTCGATCAGCGGACCGATCACGTCGGCCAGGCGCGGCGTCATCGCCGCGTGTCGGTCGACGAACGTGGCGAAGGCCTCCAGCGCTTCCGCAAACGCGCGGAGGTTCACCGCCTCATCGCCCCTCGCACGCGCCAAACGGCGCTGGATGGCCTGTCGGTGGTCGGCGATCCCGTGAAGCAGCATGCTCTCGTAGTCGTGCACGATGTGGGCGGCCGTCATCGCCCAGCCCAGTCCGGGGAGCGCCTCCCGGTCGGCCTGCGTCCAGGCCGGTCCGTGGAGCGGGTTGAACGTCTGGTTCCCCACCAGCAGCTCATCGGAGTGCGCAGAGGCCGGGCAGCTCCGCGCATACTCGGTCAGGACCCGAGCGCGTCGCAGGATCGTCGGCTCGCCCTCCGTCGCTTCGTAGGCCCGCCGGATCGCCTCCGCCAGGACGCGGGCTTCCTGCGGGTCGCTCAGGATGCGGTGGCCGGAGGCCCGCAGACGCCGATCGAGGCGCGCCTTCAGGCGCTGCACCCGGTCGGAGGGCCTCAACGCTGAGGTGTCGGTCCAGGCTACTGTCGCCATGGTCAGGTCCCCGTTTCCCGGCCTCCTTGGCGCATCGTCAGCGGCCGCTGAGAGCGCGCCGACTCAGGCTACCCGTGAGTGGGGTATGCGCCGAACTCCCGCGTGGCCTCCAAGAAGGCCCGCAGGTTGGCGAGAGGCGTGTCCGGGGCGATGGGGCTTCCCGCCCCCATCACGAACCCCCCAGCGTGCCCCGCAGCCCGGAGCTGTCGACGCGTCTCGGCCACGATCTGCTCGCGTGATCCGCGCGGCAGGAGCTGGAGGCCGTCCATGTTCCCGTAGAGCGCCTTGCGGCCGTCCACGACGCGCGCGACGTCCGCGATGTCGATCCGGAACCACTTCTTGCTCTCCTCGCAGGCAATGGCGTCAACCTCCAGCGCGCACGCGCCCTCGAGCTTGGGCATGATGTCGCCGCAGAAGTAGTACGTGCTCGCCTTGCCGCTCTCCCGCAAGGCCTGCGCGAGCTTCACGTTCGGTCGGTAGACGTACTCCTTGTAGTGCGCGGGTGCGATCACGTCCGTGTAGTACTCGTCGAACCAGAAGCCGTCCACCGGCACCCGACGGACGACCTCCAGGTAGCGATCCAGCGAGCGCTCGATGAAGTAGCCGAAGACCCCCGGCCGGTCGTGCATGGCCATCATCGCCCCCTCGTAGCCGA
>VGFB01000983.1 GCA_016869015.1 Armatimonadota bacterium | reverse complement strand
CAGTGCCTCCTACCCCGGGGACGGGAACGGCGTCGGAGCAGCGCTCCGACCGACGACGACAAGGCATCGCGGCTGAAGCCGCTCCTACGACGACAAGGCATCGCGGCTGAAGCCGCTCCTACGACGACAAGGCGTCGGAGCTGGCGCTCCGACCTACTACTTCGTCACGGAGCGAAGCGGACCCTTCGACGGGGGTCGTGGCCGACGGAGTAGGAGCGGATGTCGTACTTGGCGGCGAGCTCGTGCTGGAGGCGGCGGATGTAGGCGTTTTGGGGGGTGAGCTCGACGGACTGGTGGCTCTGGATGACGCGCTTGAGGGCCTGCTCGGCCTCCTGCATGGCGAACTCCTCGCGCGCGGTCATGCCGACGTCGAAGGCTTCGCGGAGGCCCTCGTAGATCTGCCCGTAGGTGTTGCTGCGGACCTCGATGAGGCGCGCGGTCGGGGGCGTGGGCGGTTCGTCGAAGTCGCCGCGGGCGCGGCGGCGGGTGGCCTTCAGGGCGATGACGAGTTCGGCCTCGCGCGAGCGGTCGGTGATGACACACGGCAGGCGGAGCTCGCGGACGGCCTTCTCGACCTTGCTGTGGCTGAGGCCGACGACGAGGAGCTTCTTGGCGCGGGAGATGTCGCCGGTGCTCGAGAAGAGCCCGGCGAGGGGACCGTCGGCGAGCACCTCGGACGCGGGCTCGGCGGCGGCCTGCTCGACGTGGATGGCGCCGTCGGCGCTGCGGCGGCGGATCTCGGGGCGCAGCTCATCGCCGAGCAGCCGCCGGTCCACCGTGCGGGCGACATCGCTGTGGATCGCGAGCCGGTCGAGGTCGAGGATCTCGATCAGGACATCGAAGGTGGGCGGCGCCTTGCGCTCGAGGACGGTCTTCTGGGTGCCGCGGCGCGCGGCTTCCTCATCCGAGAGGGTGACGGCCTGGATGCCACCGATGAGATCGCAGAGGGTGGGGTTGGAGAGCAGATTGTCGAGGTTGTTGCCGTGAGCGGTGCCGATGAGCTGCACGCCGCGCTCGGCGATGGTGCGGGCGGCGAAGGCATCCTCCTGGGTCCCGATCTCGTCGATGACGATGGCCTCGGGCATGTGGTTCTCGACGGCCTCGATCATCACCGCATGTTGGAGGCTCGGGGTGCGGACCTGCATCCGCCGCGCGCGGCCGATCGCGGGGTGGGGGATGTCTCCATCGCCCGCGATCTCGTTGCTGGTGTCCACCACGATCACGCGGCGGGTCAGGTCGTCGGCCAGGACCCGGGCGATCTCCCGCAGCATCGTTGTCTTGCCCACGCCCGGCCGCCCGAGCAGCAGGATGCTGCTCCCCGACTCCACCACATCGCGGATGATGTCGATGGTGCCGTAGACCGCGCGCCCGACCCGCAGCGTCAGCCCGATGATGCGGCCCGTGCGGTTGCGGATGGCGGAGATGCGATGGAGGGTCCGCTCGATGCCGGCGCGGTTGTCGTCGCCGAAGTCCCCGATGCGCGAGACCACGGCGTCCAGGTCGTCATGCGTGGCCGGCGAATCGCCGATGATCTCGAAGGTGTCCGGGAAGCGCGCCTCGATCGGGCGGCCCAGGTCGATGACGACCTCCAGCAGCTCGTCAAGCAGCCCGTGCTGCTCGAGTTGCAGCCGCAGGCCGGTCGGCAGCGCGGCCAGCAGCTCCTCGATGTTGGCGATGACCTCAGTGCTCGGTGTCATGGCTTCATCCCACGCGCTACAATAGACCCCTCTTGTTACGTCCGCGCAAGGCGAAAGTGGCGCCCAAGGCCGGCGATCTCTCGCCGTCGAGCGCCACTCCGGGTCTTCGCGTTCGGTCTTCCCCAACGTCCCACAGGTGGATTATACTGTCGGCCGGCGGCGGCTGTCAAACCGGCGCTGCGCGCCGCGACTTCGGCAGCCGTGGACTGCACGGGCGAGGAGAGCACCATGGCCAAGGCGTTCGTCGGGCAGTATCTGCAGGGCCTGATCGAGCTACTGGGCGAGGTCGATCTGGACGCGGTCGACCGGATCGGCGCGCGGCTCTGGCGGGCGTACATCGAGGACCGCCACATCTTCATCATCGGCAACGGGGGCAGCGCCGCAACGGCGTCGCACATGGCCTGCGACCTGGCCAAGGGCGCCACGGTCCCGGGAAAGCGGCGGGTGCGAGCGATCAGCCTCACCGATAACGTCGCCCACATGACGGCCATCGGCAACGACATCGGGTATGAGAAGCTGTTCACCGAGCAGCTCGCCAACCTCGCTGAGGCGGGGGATCTGCTGGTCGTCTTCACCGCCTCGGGCAACTCCCCGAACATCCTCGACGCCCTGCGCTGGGCGCAGGGGAATGGTGTGGAGACGATGGGGGTCTTGGGCTTCGAGGGGGGCGAGGCGGCGCGGCTGACCGACCTGTGCGTGGTTGCGCGGAGTCGGAACTACGGCTTCGTGGAGGACTTTCACCTGATCCTCGAGCACGCCCTCAGCCAGTGGATGCGGGAGCGGATCGAGCGCGAGGGGCCACCGAGGTCCCAGGCCTGAGTTCGGGCCTTCCGCGGCGCGTGAGACGGCGTCCCAAGATTGAAGTTTAACTGGGCTATCCGCTTGACTCAGGTTAGGTCTTCGGTTAGGCTGGGCGGGTATGGAAGACTACCCGCGCACGGTCTTGGAGTTGGAGACACGCTTCGGTG
>VGFB01000982.1 GCA_016869015.1 Armatimonadota bacterium | reverse complement strand
GCGGCAGATCAACGAGAACCCGGACGCGGAACTCGTGGCCGTCTGGGACGAGATCCCCGAGCGCGGACAGGCCGCCGCCGACGAACAGGGCGTGCCGTTCCACGCCGATCTGGACGCCTTCCTCGCCGTCGAGGGCCTGGACGCCGTGGCCTGCGACGCCACCACGAACCTCCACCACGATGTCATCCTGCGCTCCGTCCGCGCGGGGAAGCACGTCTTCACGGAGAAGGCCCTGAGCATCACGACGAGGGAATCCGACGAGATCGTGCAGGCGGTCCAAGAGGCGGGTGTGAAGTTCATGATCTCCCTCCCCTCCCGCTGCTCGCCGGAGATCCTGTTCCTGAAGCAGGTCCTCGACGAGGGGCTGATTGGGGAGGTCACGCTGATGCGGGCGCGCATCGCGCACTCGGCGGCCCTCGACGGCTGGTTCGGCGGGCACACGCTCTGGTTCGCCGACGCGGAGGCCGCCGGCGGCGGGGCGCTGTTTGACCTGGGCTGTCACACCGTGGACGTCATGCGTTGGCTGATGGGGAAGCCGACGAGCGTCATCTCGAAGATGAACAGCTTCACCGGCAAGTACCCCGGCGTGGACGACAACGCGGTGGCGGTGGTGGAGTTCGAGAGCCGGGCGCTGGGGATTCTCGACGTGGCGTGGGTCCACCGGGCCGGGCCGAACCCGATCGAGATCTACGGGACGCAGGGGTTTGTGGGGATCCGCGGCGTGGACGGCCGCCCCTTCCTGATCTCCCAGGACGCGAAGTACGCCGGCCAGAGCGGGCAGCTGATCGTCCAGAGCCTGCCGCCGGCGTTACCCACGCCCATGCAGCAGTGGATCAGCGCCATCACGTCCGACGCGCCGATGACGATCACTGTCGAGGATGGGCGGAATCTCACCGAGCTGCTGGACGGAATCTACCGGTCGAGCGCCGAAGGGAAGAGCATCGACTTCCCGTTGAGCTAACCGGCGACCCCCGATGGCGGGCCGGTGGGGGTACTCCTCTCGTCAAGACTGCCTGGGTCCTGCGGCCCAGGCAGTCGCTTTCTCCAGCAGCTCGAGGGCCGCCGCCTCGGTGGGCGCGTGCGTCTGCAGGAACAGGCCCTCCGGCTTCAGGCCCCGCAGAACGCGCTCCGCATTCTCGAAGGCCTCATGGACGTGCAGCCGCTTGCCCCTCGCCTGGATGCTCCGGAGCATGGGCAGCCACTCCGCCGCCTGAGGCACGCCGGCGCCGGGGGTCCACTGGATGCCGCCCAGCTCCGGGATAGCCAGGAGGCGGTCCAGGTGCCGCGCGGCGTCGGGGCCGTCGAGGTGGTAGAGGGAGAAGTCGAGATGCCGGCAGAGCGCCTCAAGTTCCGGCGCGATGAAGCGGTCGAACATGGCCGGGGAGACCATGCACGAGAAGTCCGAGGCGATGTTGTACATGGTGCCCGGGGCCCAAAGGGCCAGCCACTGGAGCGAGCCGCCGAGGGGGTCGCGGGTCAGGGAGTACAGCTCGTCGAAGAGGCGACACCACAGCCGGGCGAGATGGTCCATCCACTCGCCGACGCACTCCGGGTGCGTGACCAGATCGAGGAGGAGGTTCTCGGTGCCGCGTAGCGCGGCCAGCACGTCGCTGCCGCCGCCCAGGTCGGTGATCCCCACCAGGCCTTCGCCCGCGAGGGCCTCGGCACAGGCTTGCGTGAGCGTGCGGGTCGTCTGCCACCAACTGTTCGCCGGATGGAACTGCGGCGGGCGGGCCCAGTCGAAGTCGGGCAACTCGCCGAACCAGACCGTCGTTTCCGCGAAGGCCGGCTCGGAACCCAGGTATGCCGCGATGATGCCCGGGCCGAGGTTTACGAACAGGCTGGGAACCGCTTCGCCGCCGAAGAGGGTTGACCGGAACGAGGCCCTCGCGCCCTCGATCAGGTACTCGGGATCGGTCCAGCGGGCGAGCAGATCGCTGGGAGGCGGCGGACTCGGCGGCCCCGGCAGAGGCTTCGCTCGGGGCGCCGTGACTCCGATGGCGGCGCGACCTACGGCCGAGTTGGCCCAGAAGGCGCGCAGGCGCTCGGAGGCGGCGGGCCAGTCATCCTTGTAGAGCAGCTCCACGAGAGTGGGGTCCTTTCGGGGGAGCGCGGGCGGCTTCCGTGGTAAGAGTGCGATCAGGCGTGCGGCTGTTCGCGATCCGCCACGTCTCGACCTTGGGTCTGAACCGAAGGGACCCGCAATGACGCACTCCCGCTACCTGCCGATCGTGGCGGCCGCGCTCGTGGGCGCGTGCCTGGTGGTCTGGGTGCTCGCCTGGCGATCGGCGCCTGATGCGAGACCCGCGGCACCGAACTCCGGCTCAGCGGAGGCGCCACGCGGCCCCTCGATTCCATACGAGGAATGGGCGCGGCTGGAGTTCCTCCGACGACATCCGGGGGAGAAGCCGCTGAACTGGCGAATCGGGCAGAAGGCCGAGGAGTTCGCGCGCGAGCACGCCATGGGGCGCTTCGTGTTGCACCGCAACGATTGCTCCGACTTCGCGGACTGCGTGCTGGACGACGCCCTCGGGGCCAAGGCCCGGTTCCGTCGGGAGGCAGACCGTCACATCCTGGCCTCGGAACCCAGCCTCTGGGAGTTCTACCGCTGGGAGCCCGCTTCCGCCCTGATCCCCGGCGACGAGCTCGCCGTGCGCCACTCGCCCCA
>VGFB01000981.1 GCA_016869015.1 Armatimonadota bacterium | reverse complement strand
TCCTTCCCGGAGCGGGCGGGTCGGACCTCCTCCGGAGCAGGTCCGCGCGGCGCCGCCGGCGAAGTGCGGAACCCATGTCCAGCGCAAGGGAGGACCCTCGAGGTGAGCGGCGCTGAGAAGGGCCGAACAGTCGGCCGGCTGCGGCGACTCGCCGCCGCGATGCTGCTCGCGGCATGGCTGAACGGCGTCGCCCCCTGCCAGGCGCCGCCGGCGCCGGACACGCTCTCCGCCAAGGAGCTCTACGAGGAGGCCAAGTACCGGGAGGGGCGCTGGGAGCTGCAGGAGGCGTCGCGGCTCTACGGGGAGGTCGTCGCCAAGCACCCCGACAGCGAGTGGGCGAAGCTGGCGGCAGAGCGCAAGCGCACCGTGGACCAGCTGGCGGCCGGCTCAGCCGCCGGGGCGGGCCGGGCCGTGGGCCTCGGCGGCGTGCTGCTCTCCCTGCTGGGCTCGTGCTTCTCGCTGATGTTCCTGGCGTCGTGGGTGCTGTTCTTCGCGTACCGGGGCGGGTGGCTGTGGCAGTCGACGATCGGGGCGAAGATCGGCGACCCGATCAGCGGCTTCCTCGAGCGCTTCCGCAGTCGGAAGAAGCTCGGCCGGGAGCTGGAGGCGCGGAAGCTAAACCCGCGCGACGCGCGCTCGCGGCACAACCTGGGGGTCATGTACTATCAGGGGCGGAGGTACCAGCAGGCCCTCGATGAGTTGGCGGAATCGGTCGCCATCGACCCGGACCGCACCGACGCGCAGTACTTCTACGGGCTCACGCTGCTGAAGCTGAACCGGCCGGCGGAGGCGATTCCGCCGCTGGAGCGCGTGGTCGCCGCGAAGCCGCGCCACGGCGGCGATGCCATCGTGCGCCTGGCCGAGGCGAAGCTCGCCGTCGGCGATTCAGAGGAGGCCGAGCGTCTGGCCCTGCAGGCGGCGCACGGCGCGCCCAGCGATGCCGAGAGCCGGTACGTGCTCGCGGTCGCGCTGGACGCAGTCGGCAAGCCCGAGGAAGTGCCGCGCCTGCTGAACGAGGCCATCCAGCTTGGCCGCGCCCACCGCGGCGCCCGCCGTCGAGAGGCGCTCGCGGCGGCCAGGAAAGCGCGGGCGTACCTGCGGAGTCGGAAGGCCTAAGCGGTTTGGGAAGGCCCTCCGTCCCCCCTCTGCGAACCCCCAGGCCCGAGGGGAGTCGTGACCATGTGGATTGCTCTGCTTGCGGCCGGGCCGGTGCTGGACGCCCAGGCCCTGTCCCCCGTCGCCTTCGCGCGCGACGTGCCGGTCTCGGTCGCCGAGGGGCAGGAGTGGTCGTGGTTTGGGCTGCCGGCCGGGAGGGGTGAGGCGTGGGGGGTCGCGTTCGAGATGCCGGCGGCGGAGGGTGAGGAGGCACGCGCAGCAGCCGAGACAGTGACGCTCGAGCCGCCGGCGCAGCTCGTCTATGCACTGGTCAGTCCGGTCGTCGAACTGCACCTGGCCTCGGTCGATTTCGAGCGGACCGACGGAACGCGCGTCACGGTGAGGGCCGAAGACTGCGCGCTCGCCTGGGCTGCCGAGGCGCCGCGGAGGAGGCGACTGCTGCTGGCGCGGTGCGAGGGGCCGGTTGCGCGCGTGACCCCGAACGGGTGCTATCTGTTCGCGCTGGCCGTGGGCGATGCCGTCGCGGCCGGGGAGGGGGCGCTGCGGGCCGCCTACGCGCAGGGACAGGCGGAGTGGCGAGGGCGCTTTCGGGAGGAGGCGCCAGCGGTCGTGCGGCTGCAGGAGGTCGCGGCGCGCATCCCCGAGGGGCGGGTTGCGGTGCTGCCCCCGAGGGGCGCGGAGCCCGCGGCCCTGACCATGGTCCTGGGTCGCACCGGGATGCGACAGAAGCTGGTGGAGCTGGAGGGCGCCGATCTGCTCGACGCCCAGCGGTTCGCGGCCGCGCGGTTCCCAGTCGCCTTGTACGTGGGCATGGAGGCGCACCTGCGCACGATCCGGGCCGAGAACGACGCGGCGGAGGCGGTTCTTCGCTACGTGAGGGAGGGCGGCGCGATCCTGATGGCGACCGCGTGGCCCTTCCCCACCTACTACGCCCTGGACGCCGGAAGCCCGGGGGGAATCCCCAACCAGCCGCTCCTCCGGCGGATGGGCGTCGACATCGTCGCGGCCTTCGAGCGCCCGCCCGAAGGGGCGAAGCTGTCCCTGCATCCCGTCGCCGGCCAGACGCTGCTGCCCAGCCTGCAGGGGCCGTGGCCCTTCCCGGAGACGGGCGATCTGCGTCTGCGGAGCTTCGGGGCGACGAGCGAGGCGGCGAAGGCCACGCCGCTGGTGGAGGTTCGCACGGAGGACGGAAGGCCCGTCGGGCCGGCCGCGGCGCTGTTCGAGTTCGAGGGGGGCGGGTGTGTGCTGTACGTCTGGTCGGGCATCATGAACGATGGGCGAGTCGCCGACGGCGTAGCAGGAGACCTGCTGCAGTGGATGGCGGCCAAGCTGGAGGGGGTGGCCGATGCGGACTGACCGGCGCGGACGGCGGCCTCACCCCCGGCCCCTCTCCTGAAGGGCCAGTGCTCTGTCAGCCGTGGTTCCTGTGGTTGCCGTTTGCCGTCGTGGGTCGGCTCACCAGAGCCGACGCCGTCCGGCATGGACCTGAAGGCTCTGTCGGCTCTGGTGAGCCGACCCACGACACGGTGAGAGGCATTGTCGGCTCTGGTGAG
>VGFB01000980.1 GCA_016869015.1 Armatimonadota bacterium | reverse complement strand
CGGCCATGACGGGTCGCACGTCGGGGTCGTAGTTGCCCGTCGTCGACCGCGCAATCAGCATCTCCTCGTCCTCCCGCGGGTAGTCGAGGTGGATGCTCAGCATGAAGCGGTCCAGTTGCGCCTCGGGGAGCGGGTAGGTGCCCTCCTGCTCGATGGGGTTCTGCGTCGCCAGCACGAAGAATGGAGGGTCCAGCGGCCGGGTCCGCCCCCCGGCCGTCACTTGGAGCTCCTGCATTGCCTGCAGCAGGGCGCTCTGGGTCTTGGGCGGGGTCCGGTTGATCTCGTCGGCGAGGATCACGTTCGCGAAGACCGGCCCGGGGATGAACCGGTACTCCCGCTGCCCGGTCTCCGGGTTCTCTCCGACCAGATCCGTGCCGGTGATGTCCGAGGGCATCAGGTCCGGCGTGAACTGAATGCGCGAGAACCGCAGGTCCAGCGCCCGCGCCGCCGTGCGCACCAGCAGCGTCTTGGCCAGCCCGGGCACCCCGATGAACAGGCAGTGCCCCTGCGCGAACAGCGCGATCAGCAACTGCTCCACAACCTCCGCCTGGCCCACGATGACCCGCGACACCTGCCCCAGCAGCCGCTCGCGCGCCTCCGCAACGGCCTCCGGGGTCGCCGTCTCCACGCTCTCCGTCAGGTGCAGCTCGCCCTCCGGCATCCCCGTCCCTCCGAAACGGTTCCTGACCCCGTTTCTACAGACACCCCATTGCGTCCCGAACTCGCGCCAGTGTCGCTTGGGCCGTGGCGCGCGCCGTAACGCCCCCGGCCCGTAGTATGTCGACAACGGTGGCGGGCGAGGCCGCCAGCTCAGCGCGCCGCGCCCGCGCATCCGCGAAGTAGTCGGCCATCATCGGTACGAGCGCCTTCTTCACCTCCCCGTACCCGACGCCTCCCTTACGGTAACGCTCCGCCATCGCCTCCCGTTGCTCGTCCGTCGCGAACAGGCGGTACAAGGCGAACACGCTGCACTGCTCCGGGTCCTTGGGGTCTTCGACGGGCGTCGAGTCCGTCTTGATCCGCATGACCTTCGCCTTGATCTGCGAGGGTTCCTCAAAGATCATGATCGTGTTCCCGTAGCTCTTCGACATCTTCCTCCCATCCACGCCGGGCACCACCGCGGTCGAGTCCAGGATCAGCGGCGTGGGGAGCCTCAGCAGTTCGCCGTAGGTGTTGTTCAGCTTCTCGGCGATGTCCCGCGTGACCTCGACATGCTGCTTCTGGTCCTGGCCGACCGGCACCACGTCGGAATCGTAGATCAGGATGTCCGCCGCCATCAGCACCGGGTAGGCGAATAGCCCGTGATCGGCCGGGAGGCCCTCGGCCGTCTTCTCCTTGTACGCGTGACACCGCTCCAGAAGCCCCATCGGCGTCACGGTGGACAGCAGCCAGGTCAGCTCGGTCACCTCGGGCACGTCGGACTGCAGGAAGAGGACCGACTTCCGCGGGTCAAGCCCCAGGGCAAGGAAGTCGGTTGCGAGGTCCAGGCAGTTCCCTCGCAGCGTGCCCCGGTCGCGGATGGTCGTCATCGCGTGGTAGTTCGCGATGAAGTAGAACCCCTCATGGAGGCTCTGCATGTCGATGTACTGCTTGATGGCGCCGAAGTAGTTGCCGATGTGCAAGGCGCCGGACGGCTGAATGCCTGAGAGCGAACGCATGGCTCTGTCCTCCTGGATGGCCGGAGGCCGGTCTGGCCGCAAGGCCCAAGGCAACAGAAAAGGCCGTGGGCCCTTGCGGGGACGCCCACGGCCTGCGATCCTATCGACGGCACACGACGAGGGCGGCCCACGCTAGTCCGAGCGCCGCCAAGCCCACACCACAGTCAACATGACGCGGTGGTTCAGCATCCTGCCGCTCCTCGTTGGCCGACAATGTAGCAGAGCCCGAGCCGGGTGTCAACCGGCGGCGAGAGGGTCCGAACCCAGGAAGTGCCCCAGCCACCCATACGCACACTGCAGCGCGAGGGGCGGGAGGGAGTGGCCGCTGCTGTGGGTGAGCAGCCCGACGCGGTCGCCGGCCCCGAGGAGGTCGCAGATCGGCTTCGCCTCCGCGATGAAGGGCCAGCTGCGGCTGCCGTCGGCCGACTCCCCGCCGATCAGCAAGAACGCGCGCGGCGCGGCGAGCGCCAGCAACTCGTGGTGCTCGTGGCCGAAGTCGACGGCCCGGCACTCCGGGCCGAGGTACCAGGCGTCCTCCCAGTTCGTGAACTCCAGCCCGATCCCGCCCTCGCTGCTGACCCCAGCCCGCAGCCGCTCATCGAAGGCCATGGCGTAGAGCGTTTCCTTGGCGCCGAGCGAGTGCCCGATGCACCCCAGCCGCTCCCGGTCCACGAAGGGCAGTGTTTCCAGGTAGTCCACCGCCCGCACCCCGTCGAAGAGCATCTTCCCCATCCCGCGCCAGCCAGGATGGCGTCGGTGGAGCTCCGCGACGGCCTCCAGGTACGTGGGTTGCGGGGTCGGGTAGTTCCAGATGAAGTTGCGCGGGCAGACGGTCACGAAGCCCCGCTGCGCGAGATGGAGACCGAGGTGATGGCTCTCTGCGTCCTCGAGGCCCGCCGGCTGGTGGATGGTGTGCTGCGAGGTCGAGTGGAACACCACGACCCCGGGCAGCCGGCCCGGCGGGTCAGCGGGATGCAGCAGGTACGCCTCCATGCGGACGCCCGGCTCCACCTG
>VGFB01000979.1 GCA_016869015.1 Armatimonadota bacterium | reverse complement strand
CCAGGCAGCTTCAGTACGCAAGAGTAGTCGGCTGATCGGCTTCCTTCCGTGGGTTACCGTAGCGATCCTGACCGCCCGGCTCGTGGCGGCTCAGCCGGAGAACCTGTTGCGAAACGCGGGTTTTGAGGCCACCGTCCAGGCGCAGGCAGACGCTGAAGGGCTGGTTTCGGGCTGGAGGCTGGGCGAGGCCGCCGCGGTCCCGGAGGGCTGGTCGCTGAACTCAGCGTACCCCGGAGAACTCGCGATGGTGGCGGATGCTCCTCACTCCGGAGCGCAAGGCGTGCGGCTCACGGCCCCCGCCCAGCGCACCGCGCACCTGTACCAGATGTGCGAGGGTTTGGAGGCCGGGCGCTGGTACGAGGTCAGGCTGTGGGTTCGGGGCGGCCCGGTGGTCGCCCACTTCTACGAGTACTTCCAGGACGCCCCGATTGGCGGGCAGCCGGTCATCCACGGGAGTTCGGTGGGGGACGAGTGGCGGGAGCTGGTGGGCTACTACCGGCCCGGCGGGGCCGGGTATCTGCGGTCGGCGCTGGCGCTGTGCGTGGCCGACGGGCGGTCGGCCGAGGTGGACGACGTGCGGATCGCGCCCTTCGACCGGGCGGAGGCTGTGGAGCCCGGCCCGGATGTCACTCTCGAGAACCCTCGGCTCAGAGTCCGTCTCTCCGGCGACGGAATCCTCAAGGAGTTCCGCTGCAAGGCCAGCGGGGAGGACTACGCCGCCGCCGACGCTCCGTTCCCCGTGGTGAGCGTCATCCGCTGGGGCGCCGCCATCCCCCTCAGCCGACTGACCCTTGAGGGGGACGTTCTCAACGCGCGCTTCGTCGATCCGGATGTGCGCGCCTCGCTGCGCGTGACGGCGGGAGAGCGCCACTTCTTCTTCGAGGTCCTCGCGGTGGAGCCGGCCGACGTTGAGCAACTCACCTTGGAGTTCCCGATCCGGCGGCGGGCGGTCGTCGCCGGGGCGTTCAACGCCACCTATGACGACCGCTTCGGCGCGTGCCTGTTCGGCACCACCGTCAACACCCGCAACCTGCCCGGGGCGAGGGGCGCGGAGGTGTGCAGCCTCGCGTCGGCCTGCTATCGCTCGCACGGGATGACGGGGGCGGGCTTCGCGCTGGTGGGCGCCCGGCGCGAGGAGTTCAACGAGGGCATCATGGAGGCCGAGCGCGCCAACGGCCTGCCGTGCCCCATACTGGACGGGCAGTGGGCGAGGTTCTCGGACCGCGCCTACGAGTCGTACCTGTTCGCCACCAACGTCACGGAGGCCGATGTCGACACGCTGATCGAGTATGCGAAGCTCGGCGGCTTCGGCACGCTCATCATGCTGAAGAGCGACTTCCTCGCCAACCACGGGCACTTCGACATCAACACCACCAACTTCCCGGACGGGCTGGAGAGCGTGAAGCGCGCCGTCCGCAAGGTCCACGCGGCGGGCCTGGAGGCCGGGGTGCACGTCTTTGGGCCCTCGATCTCGCCCAACGACCCCTACGTCACGCCAAAGCCCGATGACCGCCTCGCCTCGGTGCCCTGTCCGCCGCTCGCCGAGGCGGTTGATGAGGCCGCCACGGCGCTGGCCCTGACCGAGCAGCCCGGGCAGACGCCCCCCAAGACCGTGCGCACCGACGCCTTTCCGGGCCACTTCGTCCGGCTGGGCGAGGAGATCATCCGCTACACCGGCACGGAGGTCGGCCCGCCGTTCCGCTTCGTCGGGTGTCAACGGGGGGCGCTGGGGACCGTCGCCGCCGCCCACCCGGCGGGAGCCGAGCCGCGACATCTGCTGACCATGTGGGGCTTCTTCCTCGTGGACCCCGACAGCACGCTGGCGGAGGAGCTCACGCAGAACTTCGCGGATGTCGTCAACGCGTGCGACTTCGACATGGTCTACTTCGACGCCAGCGACGGCATCCAGGACGCGTACCTCGACCGCTGGTATTACCTGAACAAGCTGCATCTGAGCTACTACACCAAGTTCGCCAAGGATGTGCTCTACCAGACCAGCAACGGCACCGGCTCCGACATCCTGTGGCACATCGTTCCTCGGAGCGCCTCGGCCGACGGTCACGGCGACATCAAGGGCTACCTCGACGAGCGCTGGCCGGGGATTCTAGGCCAGGCGGCCAACTTCACCCGATCGGACATCGGATGGTACTACATGTTCAACGACGTTCGCCCGGATCAGATCGAGTACGTCCGTGCGAAGGCCCTGGGCCTCGGCGCGTCCATCTCCATCGAAGCCTCGCGGGCCTCGCTGGAGGCCCTGCCGCTGGCGCGGCCCACCTTCGAGATGCTCAACCGCTACGAGCAGTGTCGACGGGCGGCTCACTTCCCCAAGTCGATCACCACGCAACTGCAAGAGCCGGGCAAGGACTTCCGCCTCTTCGACGACGGCCGTGGCGGCTGGGAGCTCTACCGGGCGGTGTATGAGGAGCCGCGGGTGGTTGACGTCCTGGACGGGGAGCAGAACGCGTGGGTCGTCGCCAACGACCTCGAGACGCCGGCGCGGCTGGGGGTCGAGATCGTGCGCGGCAAGCGCGAGGTGGCGTACGCGGGCTACGACGACCCGGGCGCCCTCGTCCTGGAGGCCTTCGACGATGCCGCAGTCTATCGCCTGAGCGCGCGCAACGCATATGAGAAGTACGTGGTGGGTGGCGAGAAGGCGGTCACGGAAACGG
>VGFB01000978.1 GCA_016869015.1 Armatimonadota bacterium | reverse complement strand
CTCTTCCTGGGGTTCGCGCTCCTTACCCGCTACGACGCCGCCGTGCCCGCCTTGGCGGCCACTGTCGTGATTGCCGTCGAGACGGTCCGCGCGGGCGGTCGCTGGAGCCGACTGGAAGGCACGCTGATCACCTTCCTGCTTCCCATCGCATACCTGGCGGCCTTGTGGGTCCTGGCGAACCGGCTCATCATGGGGGAGGCGTGGTACTTCTGGCGCGCAGCGTGGGCGACGCAGCCGGGCCTTTTCGCCGCGTTCGCCCCCTGGCAGGGCGTGCTCGGCTCGGTCCTCGCCTCGCCGCCGCTGCTCGCGGCGCTGTGGTGGGCGTTGTGGGGCGGCGCTTGCGCCCGGCCGCGCCTGGCCGTCGGCGCCGGGCTCGTACTGGTGTCGCCGGCACTGGCGGTGCTCGCGGTTCCGGGCTGTCTCGAGCAGTGGCTTGCGCGGGCTGCAGAGGCAGGCCTGCCGCTCTTGTCCGTGCCGGATCTCCTGGCCCCGCTCCTGGCCGCGACGCTGCTGCTCGTGCCTGCCATGCTCGGGGACCTGGCCCCCCTCTTTCGTCGTAGGAGCTACGCCAAGGAGGCCTGTCTTGCAGGAGCCGCGGCGCTGTTGGCGGTGGGGTTCGTCGCCCTGCTGGACGACGGCGCGCGGGCCTACGTCGATCCCCGCCCGACCTTCGAGGGCCTGCTACTCGGCGCCGATGATGCCTCGGCGACCCGCGCTGTGGCTGCGCGGCTCCAGGCCGAGGACCCTCGAGGGCTGCTGGTGGTGGCCGGATGGCCGGGCTACGCGGTGTCGCTGTACTCGGAGCGCGTGAAGGACAAGGTGCTTCTCGTCGAGCCGGAACCGCCCGAACGCCCCTTGGCCGCGGCCCCGGCCGCTGCGCTGCTGGTCCGCGACGGTCCTGACCTGACGCGCGACCGGGCGTCCCGTCGCCGGTGGGAAGCCTACTTGGGCGCGACGCTAACGCCTCGGCCCGCCTGGGCCGAGGACGGGTGGACCTACTACCCAGCCCGGCAGGCCCCGCCGTGGTCCCGTGAGTCGGATCATCGGGGGCTCAGGAGTGCTGGGCGAGCCTCGGCTGCTGCTGATGTGGGGACGGGAACGGAGGAGTTGGCGCCCGCTCCGGGGAATGCCTTGGGGCGACGGACCGGCCTCGGCCGGTGGTGAGCGAAGAGGGGGGCGTTGTCGCGAGTATTGCATTGGCCCGGATGTTCGGCGCGTTGGCCGCTTCAGACTGTGTCGTGTTGAGTTCACCCACGCGATGTCTGACCCGTCTGCAGGCAGGAGAGCCGCAGGGGTCCAGTGGGGCGCCATCGAGCGATGCGACCCAGTCTGTCAACGTGCCCACGAGCCTGGAGGAGCGCCTGATGGGAGCCACGTCCATGCCCGAAGCCCTTGACCTCGGTCCGGCGCTGCGGATCGTCGAGGAGATGTCGCCGATCACGGACAGCGTCATCATCCCGCTCCTGCAACGGTTGCAGGATGAGTACGGGCATGTCCCGCCGGACGTAGTGTTGGCCGTCTGTCGCCGGACCGGCCTGCCCGCCAGTCGCGTGTATGGGGTCGCCACCTTCTACGAGCAGTTCCATCTCCAACCGCGAGGCAAGCACCTCGTCCGCTGCTGCCGCGGCACCGCGTGCCACGTCCGCGGCGCTCCCCGCGTCATTGATGCCGTGCGCAGCTCGCTGAACATCGAGGACGGCGGCACCACGGAAGACGGGCTGTTCTCGCTGGAGACCGTGGCATGCCTGGGCGCTTGCGCCCTGGCGCCCGTCGTGGTCATCGACGGGCAGTACCAGGGACAGGTTACCCCGCGGAAGATGGAGAGCGCCTTGCGCCGGATCGTCAAGGAGGAGTCCTGATGGAGCGCCTGGAGTCCTTGACCGCCTTCCAGGATTGGCAACGGCAGCTCCAGGCCGCGGCCGATCCACAGCGCAAGCAGATCACCATCTGCGGCGGCACGGGCTGCACTGCCTTCGGCGCGCGGGACCTCCTGCGCGCTTTCGAGGCTGCCGTAGACGCCCGCGGAGCCGGCGACCGGGTCTCAGTGAAGATGACGGGCTGCCACGGCTTCTGCGAGAAGGGCCCGGTCGTCGTCCTCCTGCCGGAAGAGACCTTCTACCCCAGCGTCAAGCTGGAGGACGTGGACGAGATCCTGGACACGACGGTGTTGGGCGGGGAGGTCGTCGACCGGCTGATCTACGCGGACCCGGTCAGCGGCGAGCGGATCGTCCGCAATCCCGCCGTCCCCTTCTACGCCAAGCAGCAGCGCGCCGTTTTCCGCCTGAACGGGGTAATCCACCCCACGGCGCTCGATGACTACGTCGCCCACGGGGGCTACGGGGCCCTGGCGCGTGCGCTGGGGGAAATGGCGCCGGAGGCGGTCCTCGACGAGGTCCGCCAGGCCGGTCTGCGCGGGCGCGGTGGAGCGGGCTTCCCGACGGGGGTGAAGTGGGACCTGTGCCGACGACAACCCGGCGACGAGAAGTACCTCGTCTGCAACGCGGATGAGGGCGACCCGGGGGCCTTCATGGACCGCTCGCTGCTCGAGGGCGTTCCGCACCTGGTCGTCGAGGGGATGATCCTCGCTGCGTACGCCATCGGGGCGACCAGGGGCTTCATCTACGTACGGGCCGAGTACCCGATCGCAGTCGAGCACACCATCGAGACCCTCGAACA
>VGFB01000977.1 GCA_016869015.1 Armatimonadota bacterium | reverse complement strand
CGTCCTCCGGGTCGTCGGTGATGAACAGCGAGCCCTGCGGGCCGATGATCTGGCGCGTCTCGGTCCAGTGGTCGCCGGTGGCGGCGTAGGTCACCGTGATGCTGCCGACCGCCCCGTTGGGCATCTCCAGGGCGACCACGCTCGTGTCATCGCCCTTGTTCTTCGGCTCGACGCGCAGGCGCTTCGTCATCGCCGTCACAGCGCGCGCCGGGCCGAGGAAGTGCTGGAGCATGTAGACGGCGTGATACCCGGTGTCGATCAGCGCGCCCCCGCCCGCCAGCCGGACGTCGCCCTTCCAACTGCTCGGATCGTTCATCCGGTCGAACTCGTTGCCGATGACGTTCACGATCCCCAGGAAGGGCTTGCCGATCTCCCCCTCATCGATGATCTGCTTGGCCTTCACGTGCGCCGGGAACATCCGTTGATTCAGGGCGACGAAGAGGCGCTTCTTCGCCTTCCTTGCCGCGGCGATCATCTCGTCGGCCTGCTTCAGGTTCAGCGCGATGGGCTTCTCGGTGATGACGTGCTTCCAGGCCTTCAGGGCCGCCAGCGCGACCGGGTGATGCAGGTGGTGCGGCGCGCAGATGTCGATGAGGTCGATCTCGGCGTCCGCGAGCAGCGCCTCGTAGCTGTCCTCGACTCGTGAGATCAGGCCGTACTCCCCGGCGAGCCGCTCGCGGGCCCCGGGGTCCGGATCCGCGACCCGCACGTCGACCACGTGCGGGTTCTCGACATACGCCCGCAGGTGCAGGCGTGAGATGCTCCCAGCGCCGACCAGGCCAACACGAAGTTCCACGATGACCTCCAGAGTTGCGTCGCCGCAATCACGCGATGCCTAGGCGCGCCGTGCGCGTTGCGGGCGCGGCTTCAGCCGCGATGCCTAGGCGCGCCGTGTCGCGTTGTAGGAGCGGCTTCAGCCGCGATGCCTAGGCGTGCCGTGTCGCGTTGTAGGAGCGGCTTCAGCCGCGATGCCTAGGCGCGCCGTGCGCGTTGCGGGAGCGGCTTCAGCCGCGATGCCGTGGATGTCCGGGGCCCCTGCGCGGAACGACATCGCGGCTGAAGCCGCTCCTACAACGACAGCCTCCACGGCTCACAGCACGAAGTCCGTCGCTTCCACCCACCCCACCGCCTCGTTCCGGCAGTTGTGGACGGGAAGGCGCTCGAAGGGCGCGAGCGCCGCGAGGGGCTTCGGCGAGAGACCCATCTGTCGGAGAATGCGCAGCACGATGGGCGGCATGGCGCGGAAGCTCCCGTCGCCGATCTTGACCGCGATGCCCAGACCGCTCGCCGCGAAGCCCGCGCAGAAGAGCGCCTCGGCCCCCGCCTTCGCGACGCAGTCCCCGCCGAACGCTGCGAGCAGCTCGCTGTTGAAGTGCCCCCGATGCGCGACCATGTGCGGCTGCGCCGACACGGCCCGACGCACAGCCAGGGCTGCTCCCCGCAGTCCCTCGGGCAGCCCTCGCCGCGAAGCGAGGCGGGCAAAGGCGGTGGCCATGGCGCGGAGGGGCAGGTTGTGGACGGGCGCGCCGCAGCCATCGACGCCGATGTGGATCGCATCCAGTTCGAGGCCCGTCAGCCGGCTGAGGTTCCCCAGGATCGCCTGCTGGACGGGGTGGTCGAGGGACAGGTAGTCATCGAGGGAGGCGCCCAGGTGCCGCGCGGTGACGAGCATTCCGGCGTGCTTGCCCGAGCAGTTGTTGTGCACCGGGGTGGGCTTCGCGCCTCGGGTGGCGAGGCTTCGGGCGGCGTCGGCGTCCCCGGGCATGTGGGTCCCGCACAGGAGGTGCTCCTCGCTCAGGCCCGCCTTGGCGAGGAGTCCCAACACCGTCTCCTGGTGCTCGAGGGAGCCCGAGTGGGAGGCGCAGCAGACGGCGAGCTCCTTCGGGGTCATTCCCCACGCCTCGTGGGCGCCGCTCGCGACCACGCTCAGCGCCTGGAGCGGCTTGGCCGAGGAGCGGAGGTAGAACCGAGCCCCCGGGTCGCCGACCCAACCGACGAGCCGCCCGTCGGCGTCGGCCACGGCCGCGTACCCGTGGAACTCATTCTCGATCGCACCCGACCGCGTCGTGATCGCCAGTACTGCCACGTCGCCCTCCGTGTTGCCGTCGCCGTTCTCCTACGCTCCTGCCGTTCACGCCCGCTGCACGTAGTTCATCCGCAGGTTCGCGAGCACCAGTTCCAGGTCTTTCCGCTCGCTCTCGTCCAGGTCGGGCTGGAGCTGACGCGCCATGAACTCCACCGTGTCGATGGCGATCTTGGCGTAGGGCAGGTTCTGCTCGACCTTGTTCCTGCTCGGGTCCATGCGAACACCAAGATGGACCCACGCCTGCTCGATGTACATGCCGATCGACATGCGCAGGAGGCTGTAGACGGTGATGTCAGGCAGCTCGCGGTCCTCTTCCGCTGCCGCATCCGACTCGGTCGCAGCCGCCCCATCGGTCGGCTCGGCGGCCGGGGGCGCGTCCTCCTCCGTTCCACGCGAGGCGCGGCGGTCCGCCTTCACATACTGCTCCTCTTCGAGCTCATCGTCCCGCTCTTCCGGCGGCATGAGTGTCACCTCCAGCTGACGTCTGCTTGTGGCCCGTCACGCCACGGATGGCGATCACGGGCGGCTCCCCGGGCGGCTCGCGGACCTCGAAGCGCGGCCCGAGGAACTGCTCGATGACCCAGATGCCCGTC
>VGFB01000976.1 GCA_016869015.1 Armatimonadota bacterium | reverse complement strand
TGATGCGGACACTGCCGGTGGCGTCGGGCCGGCGGTCTGCTGTTCGTACTGTCCCTCTTGGCCGGAGCGGCGACAGCGCACGCTCAAGGCTTGGGGCGAGCGCCGGAGGTGTCGGTGGACTTCGGCGGCGAGGCGGCGGGGATCGCCCCGGTCCCTGCGGGGAACGACATCGGGTTCGTCGCCGATGCAATCGGCGAGAGGCAGTGCATCCGCACGGACGGGCAGAGCGGGAAGCACTGGCTCGTGTTCGACATTGATCAGACCTTTGCCTGGCAAGAGAACGCCAGGATGACGCTAGTCGTGGAGTATTGGGACCAGCCGGCGGGGCTGCTGACCATCCGGTACGACGCGTCGGATGACTCCGGCGGGCCCTTGGCGCAGGTCTTCCGCACGGTGCGCACGGGGGAGCCGCAGTGGGTGCAGCTATGCCTCCCGCTGAAGAGCTGCTACTTCGGCAATCGCACGTGGGCCGCCGGCGACATCGCGATCGGCGGGTACACGTGGACGAACGATCCTCGCGCGGGGGATGTGGCCGTCGCGAGCATCGCCGTCTTGCGCGCTCACATGAGCCTGAAGCTGCAGCCCGATGCGGTGCCGGCGCATGGTCCGGAGGACGTCCGCGAGTTCGACGCCGTCGCCACGCTTTGGACGGCCCCTCTCGTGAAGCCGGCAGACGGCGAGCAGGTCGTCTTCACCGTTGAGGGGGCCGATGCCGAGGAGACGGCAGGGAGCGCGAACGGAGTCGCTCGAACGAACTTCGGACTGGACACAACCCCCGGCCGGCTGACCGTCAGCGCTCGCTGGGGCAAGATCGTGCAGCACGCCAGCCTCTACTCCCTCCCCACCGATCAGGCGCTGGTTGAGACGGAGGCGCCGGTGTTCGGTTTTGAGGAGGACACTCCGGCCAAGATCACCGTGGTCTCGGCCGGCCAGTCCTCCACCAGCCTCGATCGGGACGGCAAGCAGGCGGGTGAGACCTCGCTGCGGATAGACTACGTGTTTGATGCCCAGCCTGCGGAGGGGCAGCCGGCGGTCATCGCGGAGGTCGGCCAGGAGCTGCCGGGACGCCCTCTGACCCTCAGCTGCGAGGTGTCGGGGGACGGGTCGGGGCACCCTGTGCTCTTCGTCGTGGAGGATGCGGCCCACGAGAGCTTCTCCTTCGTGGCGGGGCCGATCCAGCACCTCGGCTGGACGACCATGACCTGCGTGCTGGACGAGACGGCCGCCGACGACCACTGGGGACCGGCGGGGGCCAACGGGGCGTTCGATCTGCCGCTGGTGGTCCGTGACGTCCGGATCATGAAGAGCGCTGAGGGCAACTCCGGCACCATTCACCTCGATGACCTGCGGGCAACCTGGCTCGCACCTGCGGAGCCCCAGTAACGCCATGGTCGGGAAGAGCGATGAGTGAGACGCGCGCGGAAGTCCCGCCGGGGCTCGAGGGGCGCGAGATCGAGGCCTTCTCGCTTCGTGGCGAGAGCTTCCTGTTCGACGTGGCCTCGGGGCTGGCCCTGGGCGCCGCCGCCGCGCACGAGGCGGCAGCGAGTGGGGTACTGGCAGAGGTGCTTGACGCGGCGGCCGCCGATGAGCAGCCCGCTCCCCCACCCGGTCGGGGGCACTTGGCACTGATGTGGGCCGGGGAGTGTAACCTGGCCTGCACCTACTGCCACGCAGAGACCGCTCGCCAACCCGGTGTCGAGGTCGAGCCGCAGACCCTCGCGGACACCGTCTCCTTCGCCGAACGCCTGCTGGGGAACGGCTGCGAGCGTGTCGTGTTCACCTTCGGCTTTGACGGCGAGCCCCTCCTGCATCTCCCCCGGTTGCGCTCACTGGTCGAGGCGGTCCGGCAGACCGGCGACGCTCGGCTGCGCTGCTCGATCACGACGAATGGCACCTTGCTCACCCCCGACAGGGTGAAGGAGCTGGAGCGCCTGGAGGTGGACGTGGGACTGAGCCTCGACGGGCCTCGCGAGGTACATGACGCAGCGCGGCGCTTCCCCTCCGGTGACCCCTCCTATGATGCGGTTCTACCTGGCCTGTTCGCGCTCCGCCAGTCGAGACTCCCGAGTCTACGTCGGGTGCCGGCGTTCGTGACCTTGGTGCCGGGGATCGGGAGGCCGGCCTTGGTCGCCGAGCACCTGATTGATCTGGGGTTCCACCGCTTCACGATGGTGCCGGCGCGCCCGCGCATGGGCAGCGGGCCGGTACCGGGGGCGCAGCAGACGGCGACCCTGGCTGAGACCTACGGTGAGTATGCGGACCGACTGCTTGAGGCGCTCGCGGAAGGGGATCGGCGCTTCCTCGCCGGCATCAACCCGGGCGACCTCTTCGGGCGGTCGGTGCTGGGCCTGTGCCGGCGTAGCCGTTCGCGCTACGGCTGTGCCGCCGGGCGTCACGAGTTCGCCGTCGGCCCGGACGGGGCTCTCTACCCGTGTCACGCCTTCTACGGCGCACCGAAGTGGGCCTGCGGGTCCGTCTCCCAGGGGCTCGACGCGACACTCGCGACGGAGTTCGCGGAAGCCACTGTCGAAGCCAAGTCCGCCTGCGCAAGCTGTTGGGCACGGCACCTGTGTGGGGGAGGCTGTGTGGCCAGCGCCGTGGTGTCCGGTAAGGGCCTTCGTTCGCCGGACGAACAGCGGTGTGCGCTCATTCGAGCCGTCGCGCGCGAGGCGGTGCGCCTTT
>VGFB01000975.1 GCA_016869015.1 Armatimonadota bacterium | reverse complement strand
GCTCTTCCGGCTCACCTCCGACGGCGAGCAGCTGCCGTTCCCGCTCGCCCCCATCGCGGCGCAGGGCGCAACCGCCCTGGCGGAGACCTCCGCGAAAAGCGAGACGTGGCGCTGGCGAGTCTTCTCGATCGGGACGATGGTGGGGCTCGCGTTCGGGCTGGTGTACGTGGGGGTCCCCACGATCTCCAACGTCCTGCTGGTCAAGCCGGTGGCGATCCTGCCGATCCCCTGGATCGACTTCACCCAGGGCACGGAGCGCTTCCTGCCCGGCGCCCCGACCGGCATCAGCACCGACCTGGGAACGGTCTTCGTGGGCTTCGTACTGCCGTTCTGGATGGTTGTCGGCAGCGCGTGCGCGGCGGGCGTGACGATGGTCGTGAACCCGATCCTCCAGAAGAGCGGCCTCCTGCCCACGTGGTTGCCGGGCATGGAGACCACCCGCACGGCCTGGGCGGCGTCCATCGACGTGTGGCTCTCGTTCGGGATCGGCACGGCGTTCGCCGTAGCCTTCATCGGCTTCTACAAGATCGGTCGGTCGTGGGTGGACGCCTTGCGCATCGGCCGGCGCGGCATCGGCTTCGGCACGCCGCCGGCCGGGCGCGGCGATGTGAAGGCCCACTGGCCGCTCCTCGTCTTCTTCCTGTGCACCACGGCCTACGTGATCCTGTGCCGCCAACTCGTCCCGCGGTTCCCGATCTGGTTCGTGATCCTGTACGGCTACTTCTGGACACCGCTTGAGTCCTACATCAACGCCCGGATGATCGGCCTGACCGGCCAGTTCGTCGGCTTCCCGATGATCCGCGAGGCCACGTTCATCTTCAGCGGCTATCGGGGCGTCGACATCTGGTTCGCCCCGATCCCGCTGGGCAACTACGGCGCGACGGCGCAGAAGTTCCGGGAGGTTGAGCTGACGGGGACGAAGTTCACCAGCGTGGTGAAGGCCGAGGCGCTGATGTTCCCGATCATGATGGTCTGCAGCTTCATCTTCTGGAGCTTCGTCTGGCGGCTGAACCCGATCCCCTCGGTGGCCTACCCCTACACGCAGAAGTTCTGGGACTTCCAGGCCTTGCAGCAGTGGCTGTGGTTCTCGGCGACTACCGAGGGCGGGAACACGGAGATGTTCCAGCGGGCGATCAAGCCCTTCGTGATCGGCGGGGGGCTGGCGTTCGGGCTGGGGGCCTACGGGCTCCTCTCGCGGCTCGGCTGGCCGGTGATGCTGATCTACGGGTTCATCCGGGGCATCGGGACGTTCCCTCACATCGTGATTCCCCAGCTGGGCGGCGCGCTGCTGGGCCGCTACTACTTCGCCCGCCGCTTCGGCAAGCAGGAGTGGCAACGCTATACCCCAGTCCTGGCCGCCGGGTTCTCCTGCGGCACCGGCCTCGTCGGGATGCTCGCCATCGCCTTCGCGCTGGTGTCTCAGTCTGTCTCGCAGATGCCGTTCTGAGGCGGAAGGCACGGTCGGGCCTGGAGACCCGACCTCCGAGAGCGTGGTTGGGGATGAGGAGGTGGCCTGGGACGAGCCCGGTGCCACGTACTTCGTCACCGCGTGTCTGAAGCGCCGCGACCTGACCGACTTAGCGCGCCTCAGTCGCGCGAAGCTCGTGATCGGCGCTCTCCGCTTCTACGACGGCCAACGGTACTGGCGCTACGACTTCACGGTCATGCTGGACCACGTGCACGCCAGCCTCCAGCTCATCGCCCAGGACGGAAGGACCGAGCCCCTGTGCGACATCCTGGGGAGCGTCAAGAGCTGGACGGCACGTCGCATCAATTAGCTTCTCGGGCGTCGAGGGCCGGTCTGGCAGGATGGGACGTTCAACCGCATCATCCGTGGTCGGCGCGAGTACGACGCGCGGGCAACGTACGTCCTCGAGAACGCCCACGTCGTCGGCCTGGTGAACGATCCGGTGGACTGGCCGTGGTGGGGATGTGGCGCAGGCCTGCCGTAGGCCTTTCGCGTCGCCAGGCGCCTGATCCCCGAAGACAACGCCTCGAGTCACGTCACGTAACTCGTAGGTCGGGGCTCCAGGCCCGCCCGTGCCGCAGCCCGGCGTTCATCACCTGGAGACGCCCTTTCCCCTCGGCGCGCAACGCTTCGCCCTCGAGCGGGACGGCAACCCTGTCCTCGACACGACGGGCGAACACGAGATCGTCGAGGACCCATGGGCGAACTTCGACTACTTTGGCGGCAGTATCGCCGAGTAGGACCCTGGGGAACCGGGGCGCCTGCCAGGGCATCCAAGTCAGTGCAGGAAGCTGAGGGCCGGCCGCGAACGTTATGAGTGTAGGAGCGTCCCTTCACCCCGCCCTGCGGGGTGAGGGCGACCGGAGGAGGGTACCCTCATGAGAACCGCTGCTTGCTTCTGCGCCTTGCTCGCTACCTCGCTGCTGGTCGGCTGCGGCGGGGATGTGGACCGCGCCCGTCCGACGCGATCGCAGGCCCCCGCCAATCCGTCCGTCTCGCTGGCCACCGAGAACGTCGAGGTGACGCCGGTGGAGTACCGCGGCTGGCAGGCCTTGCGCATGGGCAACGGACTCGTTACGCTCATCGCGGTGCCGGACATCGGCGGGCGGGTGATGGAGTACAAGCTGAACGGTCACCCGTTCCTCTGGACGAATCCCGAGGAGTACGGGCGCACGTATGAGCCGCCGCGGACCGAGTCCGAACGCGTGTGGCACA
>VGFB01000974.1 GCA_016869015.1 Armatimonadota bacterium | reverse complement strand
TGAATGCGTGTCTCGCCGACGAGCTCGGGATGGAAGGTGCCGCCCAGTAGGTTGCCCTGCCTCACGAGCACGGGCTTGCCGTCGAACTCAGCCAGGACCTCGCAGTCGCCCCACACGCGCTCGATGGCCGGGGCGCGGATGAACACGGCGCGTACCGGGTCGCCCTCGATGCCCTTCACCGCGAGAGCCGTCTCGAAGCTGTCGACCTGCCGGCCGTAGGCGTTGCGCGCGACCTCCGCCTCCAGGAACCCGAGCCGAAACTGGTCGCTGCCCACGATCTCCTTCGCCAGCAGGATGACCCCGGCGCAGGTCCCGAAGATGGGTCTGCCGTCCTCATGCAGCGCCTGGATCGCAGGCGTCAACCCAAAGCGCTCCAGCAGTTTGCCGATCGTGGTGCTCTCGCCGCCGGGGATCACCAGCGCATCGCACTCGCCGATCGCCGCCGCCGTCTTCACGGGAGCCGCCTCGCAGTCCAGCCGCTCGAGCACCGCCAGGTGCTCCGCAAAGTCCCCCTGCAACGCCAGCACACCGACCCTCATGCCCATTGCGTCTCGCCCTTTGCCGTCCACGGAAGCCTCTCGACGCCCCCTCGCAGAGGGGGCGTCGAGAAGGGTCGTTGTCGTCTTCGCCGTTCTTCAGGGCTTCCATTCTTCCCGTTTTCGTCGCCGTCCGCCGCTACCACCCGCGCGTCGCCAACCGCTCCGCCTCCGGCAGCGTGCGCACGTCGAGGCCGGGCATCGCCGCGCCCTCCAAGCCCCGGCATGCCTTCGCGACCTCGTCGGGATCCTCGTAGTACGTGGTGGCATGGACGATGGCCTTGGCGCGAGCCGTCGGGTCCTCGGACTTGAAGATGCCCGAGCCCACGAATACGGCCTCCGCGCCGAGCTGCCGCACGAGGGCCGCGTCCGCTGGGGTCGCGATACCCCCCGCGCTGAAGTTCGGCACGGGCAGCTTGCCCGTGTGAGCGATCTCCTTGATCAGCTCATACGGCGCCCCCATGTTCTTGGCTTCGGTCATCAGCTCATCGTCGCGGAGGGTGGTGAGCTTCCGCAGGTGACTGACGACGGTCCGGATGTGGCGGACCGCTTCGACGATGTTCCCGCTGCCGGCCTCGCCCTTGGTGCGGATCATCGCCGCGCCCTCGCCGATGCGCCGCAGCGCCTCCGCGAGGTTCGTGCAGCCGCACACGAAGGGGACCTTGAAGGCGTGCTTATCGACGTGGAACGACTCATCGGCCGGGGTCAGGACCTCGGACTCATCGATGAAGTCCACGCCGATGGACTCGAGCACCTGTGCCTCGGCGAAGTGGCCGATGCGGCACTTGGCCATCACGGGGATCGTGACGCACTCCATGATGGCCTCGATGACCCGCAGATCGGCCATCCGCGCGACGCCGCCCTCCTTGCGGATGTCGGCCGGCACGCGCTCGAGCGCCATGACCGACACCGCGCCCGCGTCCTCGGCGATCTTGGCCTGTTCGGCGTTGGTGACGTCCATGATCACGCCGTTGCGGAGCATCTCCGCCAGCCCCACCTTGTTGCGCCACGTCGACTTCGACACATCCTGCCCGGACATCGTCGGCCTCCCCGGCGGTCACGCGCTCTCCGCCTTGTGCTGTAGCGCTTCCCAGCGGCGGTCGACATCGGCCTGGATCTGCGCGATGATCTCCTTGCCCTGTTCGCTCCGCATCAGGTGGGCGAAGCGCCGCTGGTACTTCAGGTACTCCTCGACCGGCTTCTTCTCCTTGGGCCGGTAGGTGATCTTATACTGCCCCTCGGCGACTTCGTAAAGGGGCCAGGCGCACGTGTCGGCGGCCACCTCGCAGATCTCAACGGCCTTCCCGGGCTCCGAGCCCCAGCCCAGGGGGCAGACGGACAGCACGTTGAGGAAGGCCGGCCCGTCGGCGTGGAAGGCCTTCTCGGCCTTGCCCGTCAGGTCCCGCCAGCGGCCGGAGTTGGACTGGCCCACATACGGGATGCCATGGGCGGCCATGATCTCGGTGAGGTCCTTGCGCGGGGTGAGCTTCCCCGGGCTGACCTTCCCCGTCGGGCTGGTCGTGGTGTGGGCGCCCAGGGGCGTGGCGCTGGAGCGCTGGATGCCCGTGTTCATGTAGGCCTCGTTGTTGAGGCACACGTACACGAACTTGTGACCGCGCTCGGCGGCGCCGGAAAGCGCCTGGAAGCCGATGTCATAGGTGCCGCCGTCGCCGGCGAAGGCGACGAAGTACACGTCATCTTCGTACCGGCCCTGCCGCTTCAGCGACTTGTACATCGCTTCGAGACCGGAGGCGGTGGCCGCGGCGTTCTCGAAGGCCAGGTGTACCCAGGGCATGTTCCACGCCGTGTACGGGAAGATGGTCGAGGAGACCTCCAGACATCCCGTGGCGTTGGCCCCGATGACGGGCTTGTCGGCGGCCATGAGGACCTGCCGCACGATGGTTCCTTCGCCGCAGCCGGGGCAGAGACGGTGCCCGCCGACGAACTGCGTCGGCCGGGTAGTCAGCTCTTTCAGACTCGGCATGGGTCGTTTCCTCCTATTCCCGCAAGCCAAGGTAGCTGGGCTGGGTGTCGGCCTTCCCCGCCGCCGCGACCTCGGCCAGGTCGCCGTAGACTTGCTCGAGGTGCTCCGGCAGAATCTCCCGGCCGCCGAGCCCGTAGACGTACGTCGCCACCGGGACGCTCGCGCCGCGCGCGTA
>VGFB01000973.1 GCA_016869015.1 Armatimonadota bacterium | reverse complement strand
GAGCAGACGGATGTGCGGATCAACCCGGGGCTGCGCGAGCTCTGGGGCGCGGGACACAGCGCGCCGGACTCCGAGTGGGGCCGCCGCTGTGCGAAGGTCTTTGAGACGTACGCCGGGCCCGGCACACCGCCCGGAGCGTGGAGCCACATTGTGAACTCCGACCGGATGCTCGGCGGGGCGATCTGGGCGGCGCTGGATGATGCGTTCTACCTTCCAGACGGGCGCAACGTGGGCTATGCGTGGCATCACGGTTACTGGGGCCTGATCGACGCGTGGCGCCGGCCGAAGCCCGAGTGGTGGCTCGCGAAGCAGATCTTCAGCCCGGTCTGGTTCCCCGTGCGACAGGTTGGCTGGAGCCCGGGGCTGACCCAAGTGGACCTCCCCGTCGAGAACCGGTACTCTTTCACCGACCTGTCGGAGGTGCGGTTCGTCTGGTCGTTGAGCGACAAGCGCGGTCGGGGGCGAGTCGCGGCCCCGCCCGGCGAGACGGGCACGCTGTCGATCCCGCTCCCGCCGGGGACCGAGGCGGGCTCCGAGCTCACGGTGGAGGCGCGGACCGAGGAGGGCGAGCCTATCGCGGTGGCGGTCGTCACCCTCGGCGAGCGTCCCTCGCAGGCTCTGCCCGAGCCGCAGGCCGGGCCGCCGTCAGTGACCCGCGAGGGCGACCGGGCGATCGTGGCGGGCGAGGGCTTCACACTGGTGCTGGACACGCGGACGGGGACCCTTGACGTGTCCGACCCGCGCCATGCAGCGCCCATGACCGCTTTCCCCACGGTGCACCTCACGCGCTTCGACTTCGGGGACCTTGGCGGGCCGAACGCCCTCCCCTACGCCGTCCTGCCCGACCCGGCGACGCGCGTCGTGGAGGGCGTGGAAGTGCGAGAGGCCGGGCGCGGGCTGGAGTTGACGGTCGCCGAGCGCTTCGACGGCATGCAGGGCTCAGCGACCTGGGCGCTGGACCGTTGCGGCGTCGGCACGCTCTCCTACGACTACACGTACACCGGGGAGCCGATCCAGGCGCGGGAGATCGGGGTGCGGATGCTGCTGAGACCCGAGTGCGATGTGCTCACATGGCGCCGCTGGAGCGAATGGGGGGTCTACCCGGAGGACAGCCTCAGTCGGACGGAGGGCCGCGCCGAGGCCCGCCGAACGCGGGAGTACGACCCGACCGAGGAGCGTCGTTGTCCCACCTGGCCGTGGGCGCTGGACCAGACGGAACTTGGGACAAGCGACTTCCGCTCGGTGAAGCTGAACGTCTGGGAGGCCGCGCTGCTCGCTCCCGGCGGCGAGGGTCTGCGGCTTCATGCGAACGCCGATGCGCACGTCCGCGCATGCCTCGACCCCGCCGGCGTGAAGCTACACCTCCTCTCCGAGTGCCGATTGGGCCCTGTGCCCGTGAACCCGGGGCACCGGCTGCGCGGCCGGTTTGTCGTCACGCTCGTCCACCGATAGCCCAAGCCCCGGCAGGAACTCGCCCCCCGGACACAGAAGGTGCCCGTGATGGACTCTCGGGGGAGGGGTCGGTATGCGTGAGCTCTCGGCACACATCGCTTCTGTTCTGCTGGTCCTCAGCGGTAGCGCGACCGTCGGCTTGCCCCAGACATGGCTCCCCTTGCTGGAACCGCCCGAACCCGGGCCGGACTCTTCGCCCGGGACGATCACCGCGGAGTTCCCGGACGGTCCGCGGGCCGCACTCGCTCGCGACCGGCCGGCGTCGGACCCGGTCGGCGGCACGATCGTCATCACCAACCTGTTCGACAACCGCATCACCTGGGACCCGGACGACGGCGTCATCTCGGTCTACGAGGCGCGCATCTACGCCCGCAACGACACCGGGCCCAACGTCCTCTACTTCCACCCCAGCTTCGGGCGCGTCGTCATCAAGTACGAGAGCTTCACGCTGCCCAGTCCGGAGGACACCTTCGTCGGGCGCGACCTCGTGAGGGCTCCGGGTGGCACGTGGAATGACGCCGGGACCGTCTCCGGCGTGTTCCTCGACGGGGTTCTCACGGTCACCGGCCAGGATGCCCGGATCCACCACTGCTACGCGGGCTTCGACTGGGACAAGACGACCCCGCTCTCCAACGTGTTCTGGCCCAGCATCTCGGTGCAGGGCAACCACTGCCGCGTCTACGACAACCGCTTCTGCGCCGACCCCGACGACGGCGACGGAGGCGTGCTGAGCGTGGGCGGGGAGGACAACTGGGCCTACGGGAACGTCATCGGCCTGGAGAACGACCTCCTGACGCCCCACGCCATGCCGCCTCGGGTGGGCCTGATCGTCAGCGGCAGGCGCAATCGCATCGGCGACCGGGCCGATGCCGCAAATCACATCCTCGCCTCCGAGACGTGCATCGAGATCAGCGGCCGAGGGCACCGCGTCCGCTCCAACGCCATCGGCCGCAACACCGGCGGGAAGACGTGCCGGTACGGCGTGGAGCTCAAGCCCTCCACCGAGGTGCCGACGCGGGAGAACTACATCGGCGGACCGAGCGGCCAGCCGGGCCTCAGCCACAACATCATCACCAACTTCACCGAGGCCGGCGTCTACTTCGGCGAGGGCTGCCATTACAACGCGATGGGGGGCAACCTCATCGGCCTCAAGCCCAACGGGACGCTCGCCTTCCCGCGCGGCAAGACCGGGGTCATCATCGGCGCGAACACGGTCGGGAACGAGGTCGGGGGATCGTCTTCGAAC
>VGFB01000972.1 GCA_016869015.1 Armatimonadota bacterium | reverse complement strand
TCGGCCCTTCGCGGAGCCGCTCGCGGGCCGGTCGATGTGGGTCCGCAAGGCCGAGGTGCTGCCGGTAGAGTGCGTCGTGCGCGGGTACCTCGCGGGGTCGGGCTGGAAGGAGTACTCTCAGCACGGGACGATCAACGGGCAGCCGATGCCGGCAGGGCTCGTGGAGTCCGCGAAGCTCCCGGAGCCCCTCTTCACGCCCTCCACCAAGGAGGAATCGGGCCACGACGAGCCGATCGACTTCGAGCGAACGGTTGAGATCGTCGGCGCAGACCTGGCGGCGACCATCCGCGACAAGGCCCTGGAACTCTACTCCTTCGGCGCGCAGTATGCCGCCTCGCGAGGGTTCATCCTCTGCGACACCAAGTTCGAGTTCGGCATGGCCGACGACGAACTGATCCTCGTGGACGAAGTGCTCACCCCGGACTCGTCGCGCTACTGGGACAAGGCCGCCTACGCGCCGGGCAAGCCGCAGGAAGCCTTCGACAAGCAGTACGTGCGCGACTACCTCCTCACCCTCGACTGGGACAAGACGTACCCGGGCCCCGTGCTGCCCGACCACGTCGTTGCCGAGGCGAGACGGATCTACCAGGCGGCGAGGGACCGGCTCTTCAGCGACTGAGATGAGCCTGCGGAAGGCCTGCGGCGCCGCTTACGGCATCCAACGGATGCCGGAGGGGTTGTTGAGCTGATAGGCCGCGCCGGCCTTGTACCACTTGGCGTGACCATCCAGGAACCCGATGTTCGTGCCCTCATTGTGACGCGAGCCGATCGCCGATTGGGTGTCCGGCGGACGGTCGTACTGCACCTGGAAGCCGCGTCCTCCACCCGAGCCGCTACCGGTCGGGGCGGGCGTTGAGTCGGCGAGCAGCAGGTTGGCCGAGGGTTCCTGGAACACGGCCAGCGAGTAAGCAAGGTTGGTGTTGCGGCCCTCGAGGTCCCGGTTGATGCCGATCGAGAGCGGCCCCCGGTCTTGCCAGACCTGCCCGTATTGGCTCTGACTCGCCGCCGAGGGGCAGATGAAGACCTGAGCGTTCTTCACATAGGGCGACAGGTAGGCGGGCCAGATCAGCGCGCCGTTCACGTTGCCCTGACGCGAGGGGATGAGAGTCTCATCGTAGTCCTGGGCATACATCAGCACGGCGAGGCCGAGCTGCGTCACGTTCGACAGGCACGACGTTTGCCTCGCCTTCTCCCGCGCACGCGAGAACACGGGGAAGAGAATGGCGGCCAGACTCGCGATGATCGCGACGACGACGAGCAGCTCGATGAGGGTGAAGCCCGACCGTCGGCGATCAGACATGGTGCGGTTCCCTTCCGGTTGTGGGGCAGCCGGAAACACGCAGCGGCGCAGGGGAGTGGTCCCGAGCGCCGCCGCACAGGCAAGATCCACGCTGCCCTTTCCAAGCACGGGAGGCATGCACGTTTCCACGCATGCCCTGACGCCCGGTAGCCATGGCCCCTTCGGCGGTAGGCAGACCGGGTCGGACAGGCGTCGGTCAGCTATTCGGTTGTCGGTCCGGGCGGGCCGGCCGGCTCACGACGGAGCTTCTCCCAGCCCGTCACGATGCCCAGCGCGATGAACCCGGCGGCGAGGCCGGCCGCCGCGTAGATCGCGAACGTGGGGAGCAACGGAAGCCGCATCTTGTTCAGGGGCAGGCCAACGACCCCAAAGAGCAGGAACTTCAGCGCGAGCTTGCCGAGGTTACCGCAGATTCCGGCCGCCAGGAACAGAGGCGCGCGCCAGCGGCCGGCCGTTGACAGCCCGAAGGCCTCCACGATCGCGGCCGCAGCCATCAGCGCCGCCAACCCCTCGGCATCGATGGCCCCGAGCGCGGCGCCCAGGGACCCACCCGCCAGCGCGGCGCCGGCCGTCAGGCCCGGTCGCCGGAAGCCCGCCAGCAGCAGGATGGGCATCCAGATCACCGCGCGATGGCCCGGTAGACCGGCGTGGGTGCGGATGAGACCGGCCGCCACCGTGACGGCCAGCGAGAACGCCAGCAGCGCCGCCAGCTCCTTCGCCATCGCGTAGGAATCAGGCTTGGCGACGGCTTCCCTGACGCGCATGGAGACGGTCCTCTTCCTCTTGTTCCTTGTCGCCCGGGCCGCCGTGGAGGGGTGTCCACGCGCCGGCGTCCCACCGGCAATACACGATGCACCGGCCCTCGCGCAAGGCCGGCCGCAGCTTCTCCGCCCGCACTCGTCCGTCGGAGATGGGTGTGCCTTCGACGGAGCGCGCCTCATCTCCTCCTGCCGCGAGAACCTCCGCCACCTCCAGCTCACCCGCCAGGTCGCGCATCCGGCCGACCTGCACGAAGCGCCCGTCGTTCCCCTGAGCCGCCAGACAGGCGCCCGCGAAGGCCCCGACGATCCCGTCGTCGGCCTCGACGGCCTTGCGGAGGATCGCGCCGGTCGAGGCCGCGGCCTCCCAGGCCTCGGCACGATGCACGAAACGCCGCTGAGCGTCCCGCCCCAAGCGCTGGCCGAGAAGCGCCTCTACCGGAGCGACGCAGATGCCCGGCTCGGAACCCGGAACGTGCAGCGTGCGCACCCAGCCGACGACCTCCTCCGCCAGGGGCTCCAGCGCCGCAGGCGCCTGGAGGAGATGCACCACGTTCCCGCTGTTCCGTGCGGTGTACGGGATCTCGGGCAGCACGGCGAACTGATGGCGAGTGACGCCCCACACCGCGAAGCGTTCGCC
>VGFB01000971.1 GCA_016869015.1 Armatimonadota bacterium | reverse complement strand
TGGGGCTGCGGCTACTTCCTCGAGCATGGCGAGATGATGCCGAGGGACGCTCTCGAGACGCTCGGTGCGTTCGACAGCATCTATCTCGGCGGAGTCGGCTGGCCGGAGCGCGTACCCGAGGAGATCACCGTGCGAGGGGTCGTCTTGGCGATCCGCTTCGGCTTCGATCAGTACGCCAACGTCCGACCGGTGAAGCCGCTGCCGGGCGCGCCCTTTCCGTTGGCGGGGAAGGACCCGGCGCAGATCGACTTCGTGGTCGTGCGGGAGGGCACGGAGGACCTGTACGTGGGTCAGGGGGGGCGCTACGCGCGCCAGGAGGCGGGCTTCGAGCGGTGGGCGAGCCTGCGGCCGGCGTTCCTGGAGTCCGACGAGCTCGCGGTGCAGATCGGGTTGTACAGCGAACGCGGCTGTCGGCGGGTGATGGAGTACTCCTTCGAGCTGGCGCGGCGGCGGAACGGGCGGAGACTCGTCACGAGCTGCACGAAGATGAACGCGCTGAACTACGGGATGAAGCTCTGGTCGGACGTCTTCGAGGAGGTCGCCGAGGAGTATGCGGACGTTCAGCACGAATGGATGCACGCCGATGCGCTGGCGATGCGGTTCGTGACGAGCCCCGAGCACTTCGACGTGGTCGTGGCGCCGAATCTGTTCGGCGACCTGATCACCGACCTGTCCGCGACGCTGCTGGGCGGCTTGGGGATGGCGGCCGGGGGCAACCTGCACCCGGGCGGCATCGGGATGTTCGAGCCGCCTCACGGCACCGCGCCCGACATCGCGGGGCAGGGGATTGCCAACCCGATCGCGGCCCTGCTCACGGCGGCGATGATGCTGGACGAACTCGAGGAGCCACAGGGCGCGAGAGCGCTTGAGACTGCCGTTGCCGACGTCGTCCGTGAGGGCCGGGTGCGCACCCCGGACATCGGCGGGCGTTCTACAACGCAGGAGGTCGGCGACGCGGTAGCGAACCGCCTCGCGACACGCTGACGCTTGCTCGCCGCCCCGAGGTCCTGACCCCAAGCCTGGAACGTGACCCGTGGAATTCGAAACCCGAGACTCAAGGCCCCAGACCGCCGTCCGCAGTTGGTTCCAGCGCGCCCGCGACTGGCTGAACGGCCTCGGCAGCAGCGGAGGGAAGCGGCCGACGTACCGGACCCACACGGATGACGGTCAGGCCATCCTGATCGACGCCAGTGAGGCGGTCATCGGCAACAACGAGGCGACGGCCTTCTTCCGCGAGTTGTGCGGCGGCTCGCTGAAGGAGGTCATGCTGCGCCAGGGCCTGACCAACGTCCCGCTACCGAACGGCGGCCTCCAGGACGACGCGCCGACCGCCGGGCCGGCGCGGACCGATCCGGCGCGCCAGCAGCAGGCGCTCGCCCTGTTCCGCAAGTACGGCCTCCGCGTCTGGAGCCAGGCCGAAGTCGTGATCTTCGCCAAGCCCGGCACATATCCCCACGTCGAACTCGGGTCCGGGGGGCTCGCGGAAACGCCCGAGGATGGGCGGCCCCTCGTCATCTCCGGCGGCGCCGTCGATCGCCCTCGACCCTCCCATGCCACCGTCGTGTTCACGCTGCTCGACGCTCGCCGGCGCAGCAGCCACAAGCAGGTCACCGTGCATTTCCACGGCCGGGGGGTAGTCCGCGCCAAGGGGTTCTCCCGCGAACTGGGCGTCGCGAGCCGCCCCCTGCACTACGACGGCGAGGAAGTCCGCCGCCTCCTCGACCGCAAAGCCCGCTCCTGGGCCCGCAAGGTCCACTGGTGCACGCCGCTGGAGAGGTACTGAGGGAGGCATGGGCCGACCCCCGACGGTCGAAACCGACCTTCGACGCATCTACCATCTTGCCACGCGCCGCCGGGACGAGAGCCGCCGGTTCCTGCGGTGGCTGAAGTATGGGCGCCGCCGGACGAAGCGGCAGGTGATGGAGCTGCAGGTCGAGCTGACGAATGAGGTCTGGGCACAGATCGACTGCCGGGAGTGCGCGAACTGCTGCGCGGCGATGCAGCTGCAGCTGACGGCTCAGGACTGCGTGCAGGCGGCGAAGGCGGTCGGGCTGACCACGGCCGAGTTCCAGCGCCGGCACGCCGAGAAGCACCGGGACGGGCTCTGGTACCTCAAGGCGCAGCCCTGCCTGTTCCTGCGGGACAAGCAGTGCTCCATCTACCTCCAGCGCCTCAGTCGATGCCGCGGCTTCCCGTACCTGCACAGCAACGTGCTGGACAACATGGCGGGGACGTTGGAGAAGGCGGCGTACTGCCCGATCGTCTTCAACGTCCTGGAGCGCATGAAGGCCCACCCCGAACTGCAGAGAAATCGTCGCCGTTCGGGAGGTGCCAGGGGAGCGGCAGCGAAATAGCGCCTCCCCGCGCCCTCCTCGGGAACGGGGATTCGCGTGTCTACTCGGCGTTCATCACCGAGGCATAGCCTGTCTTCTGAGGAGGACCGTGCAGATGGAGGACACCAAGATCGTCCTTTCCGAGAGCGAACTGCCGCAGCGCTGGTACAACATCAATCCGGACCTGCCGGCGCCGCTGCCGCCGCCGCTGCACCCGGGCACGGGGCAGCCGCTCGGCCCGGCGGACCTCGCGCCGCTGTTCCCCATGGAGCTCATCAAGCAGGAGATGAGCATGGAGCCGTGGATCGGGATTCCCGACGAGGTGCGGGATGTGCTGCGGCTCTGGCGGCCCTCGCCCCTCTACC
>VGFB01000970.1 GCA_016869015.1 Armatimonadota bacterium | reverse complement strand
AGCGGGTTGCCGCAGTTGGCGCGGACCGTGGACGGGTTGTCTCCCAGCTTGTCTCTCACGCGCGTGCGTGAGCCCGGCAGTTCACAGTCGAGGGACAGGTTGGTAACGACATGGTCGTAGAACATCACGCTGTGGCCTGTGATTTCGACCTCCTGGACGCCTCCGGAGTTGTCAAGAGTCGGATGCCAGTCCACATAACGGAACCGGGGGAGGTCTTCGAGCACACATCCGGGGTGTGCCTCGCGGTACTGCCCAAGGAGGTACTCCTTATGGGGCCGGAGCCCCTGTGGCAGTTCGTACGTGCGCTGTGGGTCAAGTCGCAGGCGAACGCGCTCTGGCGACAGGCCCCTTTGGGGTGCCTGTGCGACCCAGATTCGTTGGACAGGCCTTGGAGCGCGGCCGCGCCAACGGAACCACCGAGGATCGTCAGGTCCCTCGGCCACAACCGCCGTCCCAGGCAGGCCGCTTCGAGGTGATAGTACCGCCTTGTAGCCCTTCTCTCCTGTCTCTGTCTGCGAGAGGATCTGGACCTCGGCTGAGTGCTCCGGGTGGCTCGAGGCAAAGGCCTTCAGCAGGGCCTTGAGCCGCCTCACGGTCTCGGTGACCGTCTTGAGGGAGTCCGGCGCAGCGGAGGGACTCACGCCCCAGACCTTCTGGAGCAGGTCCTTGCCCGAGACGGGTTCGCCCGTGTGCATCATCCTCAGCAGGTGGTCGAGCACCTCGCGGCAGCGCGGCCCTCCGCCAAGAACTGTGCCGTCGCGATCGCGAAGACGCCCGCTCTCCCCGCTAACGAAGGAGAGTATCTCCGCTGATATGCTCGGAGGCCCATTGGGCGGGTGCATGCCGTCCGCCTCCATCGTGGGGATCCGCTCCCGAGACGTGGGGATCCAGGTCCACTTCTCTGCCATGACGTGGGCTTCCTTCGCCCGCATGGGTGTCGCCGCCTCTGCCATCGCCGTATATTGGTCGTGCGGCTTCGCGCCGACACCGTCAGGAGAGGAGACAGACCAATGGGCACACGCCGGTGGTTGCTGTTCGGGGTCATCGCCTTGGTCGCGACGGGCCTAACTTCCTTGACGCACGCCGTCGGCCCACCCGGCCACGCCAACTCTGAGTTGGCAGCCCGGGCACCGTCCGGGGAGGAAACCAGCAGTCCGCTGTCCACGCCGGTGGGGCTCGCGCTTGCGGCTGCGGTGGGCGCAGTCCTCATCCGGTACGCTCCCCGGCTCTCCCCGTGGGTGGCATACATCGTGACACTGTGCATCGGCATCGCGGACGAGATCATCGCGCTGGTCAGGCGGGGCTGGTTCTACTCCGCGTGGCTGAAGATCAGGGCGCGACTACCCGCATGGATGCGATAGCCCTTCGAAGGGGGCGAGTTCTCGGGACATGGGAGACGTCGTCAACGCCGTAAGCGGGGCCCGGACCAGTGCTGCGGTCCGGGCCCCGAAGAGGGGATGGCCCAACACGGCAGAGGAGGGGCAGATCGCATGGCAGCCTCCCGAACAGGCTTCTCACTCATCGAGATTCTGGTGGTCCTCGCGATCATCGCGATTCTGGCCGCGCTGATCTTCCCGGTGTTCGCGGCGGCCAGGGGCAAGGCGCGCGCGACCAAGTGCATGGCCAACCTGAAGCAGATCGGGATGGCCATCGAGATGTATGCCGCCGACTACGACGAGCTGTACCCCTTCGCCAAGGACGCGGCCGACGAGGCCGTGCCTCAGCAGTGGGATGCCCTGCCCTACTGGCAGGCCTGGATTCCCTACATGCCCCGGCTCCACGAGTCGTTGGACCCCTACATCCGCAACCGGGAGCTGTGGCACTGTCCGTCGGACGGGGGGTTCGATGAGCTGGAGGACTCGGGCTACCCGATGGATGCGCGACCCACGTGCTACGCCAAGTGGGGCGCGAGCTACTTCTATCGCACCGAGATCGGCTTCCGTTTCACGGCCTCAGGCAACATGGTAGACCCCGTCGCCACGAACCTCATCTTCGACGGCCACGGCAGTTGGCACGGCCACGGCCTCATCTGCCACGAAAAACGCTGGAACATCCTCTACGCCGACGGCCACGTCAAGACCGCCAACGTCCAGCAGTTCGACGAGGCCTGGGCCACGCCGATTGTGAGCGAGTAGCGGACCGGGCCGCACGTCCCGGCGCCCCGACGGCATCCTCTCCCCCGAATCACGTCCATTCGCCGCCAAGGTGTTGACACAGGGGTCTTGAATACTATAGTATTCTGAACGGTGGACACGCGGGAGGATGCTCTACCCATGTGCTCCGGTGCCTAGCGGGAGCGAGTCGAACGAGAGCGAGGAACGGTTGGCGTGTCGGTCGCGGGAGGAAGCCGGCTCTCGGCCAGCATCATCATCTCAGACACGCTCACGCCGAGGGCCGCGGCCAAGCGCGTGAGGGTGCGCAGCGAGGGGCTCTTCAGGCACCGCTCCAGCTGGCTGATGTAGGTCCGGTGCAAGTCGGTCAGCTCACCCAGTTCCTCCTGGCTGAGCCCGGCCCGAGTTCTGAGGTCACGGAGGACCGCTGCGAAGGCCTTATCCATAGGTACGCCCCCGAGTCTACGGAATCGCGACGGGGGCGTCTTCAGACTATAGTGTCAATCCACGCCAGTACCCTCTGCGCCCTGTGTGCCTGAGGCAAATCGCTGAAGGGAGCACCCTCCTATGCAGCTGAGCGGCGACGGGCGCTG
>VGFB01000969.1 GCA_016869015.1 Armatimonadota bacterium | reverse complement strand
CCTTCTTGACGACCTTCTTGACGGTCTTCTTGACGAGCTTCTTGGCCGGGGCCTTCTTCACAGCCTTCTTGACGGCCTTCTTCGCCTTCTTTGCCTTCTTCGCTACTGCCATCGGGATCCTCCTTTGTCTCCGGTCGTGAATGTGCCATCCGTGGGCGATAATGTCGGATTGTACATCAACTCCCGTTCTGTGCGCGTTTCTAGCACCGAAGCCTGCAAAGCGCAAGTCCGAACCGCTCCTGGGAGCCAAGGGAGGAATCGGCCGGCCATCGATGATGAAGCTTGCGGAGTGCCTCAACGAAGGTGCGGGTTCCTCAGACATCTGAGGGGAGGGAGAGCCCCTTCCGTGCGTGCCGGGGCCCTCGGATCCGACAAGTCCGTTGAATCAACCGTCGATAAGTGGCTGTAAAGTAATCTCGGGCGCCTGCTCGACGGAAGAACCGTCTTCGTGATCGGCATCACAAGCGCGTTCAGGCCCTAGCTCCAGTTGTCAGACAATAACGCCGCTGTCTGCCGGCGATGGTCAGGCGACCGCCCGATGCTCTATCGGGCGGCAACCGGCCCCGATGGCCGCGGAGCGATCTCAGGGGTGTCATTCTCCCCATGCGACACGACATCCGGGCGCGCATGCCGCCGACCCTGCGACGCCGCTATAATCGGCGCGTGCCGACCAACGGACCGCCCTTGCCCGGGCAGTCCTTTGCATTCGGAAGGGGAATCCCAGGACCGTGTTCCCGGTGCGCGCCTCATGGGTACGAAACGTCGCTGCTCCCGCGCTGGCGCTGCTGCTGTTGGCGAGCGCCTTCTGGCTGTTCACCTCCACCCGTCCGGTCTCGCCTGCGCTCCCATCGTCGCCTACGGGTGACGCCGGGGACGCCTGGCTGACCGTCTACCTCACGGACCCCGGCGGATCGCAAGCGGACTCGCTGCGCGGCGGCCCGGATGCCCGCCTGGCCGAGGCCATCGAGGCCGCCCGCTACTCGGTCGACGTTGCCATCTACCATCTCAACCTGTGGAGCGTGCGCGACGCGCTCCTGCGAGCCGCCGAGCGCGGCGTGCGCGTCCGCGTGGTGGTCGAGAGCGATGGCATCTTCGATCCCGAGGTCCAGGACCTGATCGAGGCGGGCATCCCGGTCCTGGGCGACCGGCGCGAGCCGCTCATGCACCACAAGTTCACGCTCATCGACGATGTCGAAGTGTGGACGGGCTCGATGAACTACTCGGTCGGCGCCGCCTACCGCGACAACAACGTCCTGCTGCGCATCCGCGACCAGGCCGTGGCCGAGAACTACCGCCGCGAATTCGACGAGATGTTCGCCGACGATCTCTTCGGCCCCTTGTCGGCCCCCGACACCCCCCATCCGCGCGTCGTGATCGGCGCGACGACCCTTGAGACGTACTTCGCACCGGACGACGGCGTCGCCCGCCGCCTGATCGAGCTCATCGCCGGGGCGCGCACCGAGGTGGACGTCCTGGCCTTCACCTTCACCTCCGATCCGCTGGCCGAAGCGCTGCTGGAGGCGGCCGGGCGCGGGGTCCGCGTGCGCGCCGTCTTCGAGCGCGAGCAGGCCGTGGCGGCGGGCAGTGACGTGCGGCGTCTGCAGCAGGCCGGGCTGGACGTGCGCCTCGACAACAGCGAGGGCAACCTGCATCACAAGTTGCTGCTGATCGACGGCCGCGTTGTGGCGACCGGTTCCTACAACTTCACCCGCAGCGCCGAGCAAGCCAACGACGAGAACGTGGTCATCTTCGACGACCCGGCAGCGGCGGCACTGCTGCAAGCCGAGTTCCAGCGGCTGTACGAGGCCGGGTCAGCGTGAGAGTCTGGGCGCAAGGAAGTACGGAAGCAGCGGACCCCGGAGCGCCACGGGGAATCCGGCTCCCGGCGCGGGTGAACGTCGCCCCTGCGAGGGAGCCGCTGAGGGAGCTCTGGACGACCGAGGCGGGTGTGCGCGCCGCCTTCGCTCACACCGCGCGCTTCGTCTTGCGCCCCGGCGGCGACGCCGCTACGCGATCCAATCCGGCTGCTGAGCCGGGACGGCAAGGCGGCGAGGTCGTGGTGCTGCCGGCCGTTCAGCCCATGGCTATGCTATGCTCCACCGGGAAGGCGCCGTCCGAGGTGCCCGCTGTGCGCCGGCCGAGGACGCTCCCGAAGGTCCGCCTGCACGCCCTTGGACCGCGCGCCACGCGCGCCACGCGCCTCCGGCGGACGCAGGACGGCTGGGGCCGCGGCGATATGTGGAACCAGTCCCAGGCCTGCTTCCGACGCGCCGGGCGGCGGGCGCTGCTGCCCCTGTTGGGTTTCCGATCTGAGCATGGTCCTCTCGACGGGGACCAGCTATCCGAGGACCTGCAGCCCGCTGCGCCGGGCTGAAGCTCAGTGCCGGTCGGCCCGGGCCTCTGAGTGGCGCTTCCGGCGATTGGAGGAACGAATGGAGAACTACGAGAAGTTGGGCGTCTTCTACCTTGGCCGCGCCATCGACCCGGCGACGAAGAAGGTGGGCGCCGCACCGCTCCTGTATGACTCCAAGGATTTGGTCACCCACGCCGTCTGCGTCGGCATGACGGGCAGCGGCAAGACCGGCCTGTGCCTGGATCTGCTCGAGGAGGCGGCCATGGACGGCCTCCCGGCGATCGCCATCGACCCCAAGGGCGACCTGCCCAACCTGCTGCTGACCTTCCCCCAGCTCCGCGGCGAAGACTTC
>VGFB01000968.1 GCA_016869015.1 Armatimonadota bacterium | reverse complement strand
GGCGCGCGGTGAACTCGGGCAGCTTGTCCAGCTGCGCGCAGGCGACGGCCCCCTGCAGCTCGCTCATGCGGTAGTTGTGCCCGCAGGCGAAGTGTCCGCGCGTGGCGAGCGGCCCCACGGGCTCCGCCGTCGGCTTCTCCAGCCTGTACCGGTACCAGGGCATCCCGCAGTTCGCGTAGAGCACCGCGCGGCAGTAGACCTCGGGGTCGTCGGTGGTGATCATCCCGCCCTCCCCCGAGGTGATGTGCTTGCTCTGCTGGAGGCTGTAGCAGGCCACATCGCCGAGAGTGCCCACCATGCGGCCGTGGTAGTAGGCATCATACGCCTGGGCGCAGTCTTCGACGACCTTGAGGTTGTGCCGGCGCGCCACCTCGAGGATCGGGTCCATCTCGGCGGGCTGACCCCACAGGTGCACGACCACCACGGCCTTGGCCCGGGGCGTGAGGGCGGCCTCGAGGCCCTCGGCGGTAAGGCCCATCGTGCGGGGGTCGACATCGGCGAACACCGGCACCGCGCCCAGGACGACAACCGACATGGAGGAGGCGATGAAGGAGCAGGGAGGCACGATGACCTCATCGCCGGGCCCGACCCCAACGCCGAAGAGCGCCGCCTCGTTGGCGGCCGTGCCCGAGGCGACGGCGTGTACGAACTTGCGGCCCGTGTGTTCGGAGAAGCGGTCCTCGAACTCGCCGACGAAGCGACCCTCCAGCCCGCGCCACAGATCGCCGCTCTCGATGACCTCGCGCAGGCGCGTCAGTTCGGGCTCGCCGAAGGAACGGTAGGGCATGATCAGTACCTCCCCTCTTCGCGTACGACGTCGGCCATGGCTTTGAGGTTGTCGAAGCGCGTGTCGGCCGGCACCTCATCGGCGGTCACCATGACGTACCGCCCCCCCTCCATGCCCTCCCGCAGGCAGCGGCGGGCCTCGGCGCGAGCGTCCTCAACCGTGCCGTAGGCCAGCACGAGGCAGTTGAAGTTGCCCATGAGGCAGGTGCGGTCGCCGTAGAGCCTCTTGGCGTCGCCGAGGCTGAGGTCGCCCTGGTTGGGCTCGAAGGTCTCGATGAAATGGACGCCGGCGTCCACCAGCATCGGGCAGAGCTTGCCGATACGCCCGAGGGTGTACAGGCCCAGGTACTTCCCGGGGTGCTGCCGGACGATCTCCATCGCGGCCACCACGTCAGGCAAGGCCCACTCCTCGAAGCGGTCGGGGCCCAGCTCGGAGCCGGTCGCCCAACAGATGTCCAGCCAGGCGACCTCCGTGGGCGCGGCGATGAAGGCCTCGACGTGCTTCCTCTCGATCTCGCGCGCCACGGCAAAGAGCTCGCGCATGAGGTCGGGGTAGTCGATGAGGTCGACGACGAGCTCCTGCATCCCCCGCACGGCCCCGAGCGTCGTGTAGGCCGGGCCAAGGCCCACGCTCGGCATCCCCTCCTCACCCATCAGGTCGACCGCGGCCTGTACCTCGCCGAGGGCCGGCTCGCCGAGGCCCTCGAGCGTGAGCTCGAGCAGCTTCAGGTACGCGCGCCAGTCGTCCACGTCCTTGATCGGATACTCCACCGTCTTGCCGACGAGGGGGTCGTGAGGGATCATCCCGACGACGTCGCGTCCGGTCATCACGCGATCGGGTGTGCGGATGATCCACTCGGTCTCCGTGCGGCCGGTGTCGTCGGAATGCCTCGCGACCGTCTCGCGGCCCCACCCGTCGGGGAGCGTGCCGTGCCGCCCGACGCCCAGCGGGCCACGGTGGTAGCACGAGCCAACCTGCCGATGCACCTCAAACACGGCGCGCCAGTCGCTGCGCCCCAGCACCTGATGGGCGTACCGGCAGTGGATCAGCGGCGCCACAGGCACCACCTCAGGTTGGCCGCCGCTCACCGCGGCGATGAACCCCTGCTTCGTCGTCATCGTGCAGTACCCCCCATCGACTTGGTCCGGGGCCCGGCGTCAGCCCTCCCGTGACACGATGCCGCCGCATTCCGGGCAGGCCGCGGCGTCCTGCAGCACCGTCACCGTGGCGCCGCAGAAGCCGCAACGCTGCACGTCCGGCGCCCGGAAGAGCGTGAGCTGGGTCGGCTCGCGGCGGTGCTCCCGCACGGCCCGCGACGGTCGCCGGCGGCGGGTGCGCTTCCTCTTCGGCGGCAGCTCGAGCGGCAAGTCGGCCACGGGCAAGGCCTCGAGTCGGGCGATCGGTCAGGGCGGGGTCCTTCGCGGACTGGGGGAGGGGCACCTTCCGCCGGCGGCGGGACGACCGGTCCGGAGCCTCAGACCTTGACGCGGTCGCCGGCGAGGTTGTGCAGATGCACGTGTTCGCCTGCCCGGATGTCCTGAAGTGCGAGGCCGATCTTCTCGCCGTACTTGCGCAGCGGCGAGCCGGCGGCGAGGTCTCGCAGGGCGACCTTGTGACCGGTCGGGATAGCCTGACGGGCGGTGAGGGTAACCGTCGAGGCGCCACACTGAGCCTCGACCGTGTCGCCGGCAGACGCCGCCTCGACGAGGACGGCTACGTCGTCGTCGGGATGGATGACCAGAGCACGGATGGGGGGCATGTAAGAACTCCCTGGGCTGTCACGTGTCGAGCACACCGTAGGCGATGGAACTGCCCTTTCCCGCCACGAGGCGGTCCACCTGCAGGCGCGCCCAGAGGCCGGCCTGGGGACGCTCCTTGATGACCACGACGCGGCGGGCGACCCGGCGGGCCTCGGCCA
>VGFB01000967.1 GCA_016869015.1 Armatimonadota bacterium | reverse complement strand
GTCCGCCCGCGGGGACGGTGGTCCCCAACTCCGCCCACACGTTCCGAGGCGTCCCTCCCGGCACCGCGACGACTATGACTCCCGGCCCGCCGCCAACGGTCCCAGGGACCCACGCCAGTCGTCCGGAGTCAGGCGACCAGGCGGCTGACCATGTGCCCTGGGCGTCTAGAGGCGGTCGCCACACCTCCCTGCGTTCGCAAACGTCGATGGCCCTCGGCTGGCCCACCACCCCGATGAACAGAAAGCGACCGTCGGGGGACAGCCACTCCGGCATCATGTCGAAATACCCCGCCGGCACCCGGGTAGCGCCGGATATGCTTGGGCCGCTAGGGGCCGGCGTGCGACGCCCGTCCGGAACCCGGTCGCACCCGGCCGCGACCAGGAGCAAGGCATAGACGATGCTGGAGGGTACGCCGTAACGCGAGGGGCCACGGCCCGGCCTACCGCGGCGGATGTAGCTCAACCTCTAGACCCCCCCGAACATGTCCCGAATGAGCTTCTGGCACACCGGAGCGGCCTTCGCCTGGTCCATCCCCCCCGCATCGGCGATCGCCAGGCAACACAGGAGAGCGGACGTTTCCTTGTCCGCGAGCGTCGCGTTGGGGTCACTCACGCGCTCGCGGGCGTCCTCGCAGATCTGGTCCGCCAACTGGACCTTCTGCGGCGCGTCACACGCAGTGTCGCCAATACCGACAGGGGGCAGATCGCCGCCAATCTCGATGACCTTCTTGAGCAGGTCCCAGAGCTCGCCCGCCCCCAGCGGGGCCGGGCAGGGGGTGAAGCAGCCCGTCTGCCGCTGGCAGCCCACAACGCACTCGGCATAGAGGATGCCGCCGATCAGCGGCCCAAGGGCCAAGAGAGGCGCACACCTCAGCCCGCAGGACACCCTTCCCGAGGGATCCGTCGCCCGCCCCGGCCTGTTCCCGACGTACACGTACGCATTCTCCCCACCGTCCCTCACGGGGTCCTTGGAGAGGAAGCGGCCGAGCCAGTGGACGTAGTAGCGCCGGCGGAGGTAGTAGCAGCCCAGCGCGGGCTCGAGGTAGTAACCGAGCCTGCCGATGTAGCGGAACCGGTTCGTCGTCGTGCCGCTGACCGAGCGCGTGATCCCGAACGCATCGTACACGTAGTTGATCGCCTTCGACTGATCGGCGGCGGTCAGGAACCGCATCGAGCCGATCGCGTCGAAGTGCCAGAACGTGCTCGCACTGCTGCGCCGCTGGCTGACCACGTCGCCGTAGCCCCGCGGCGCCTGGGTGTACCGCACCTGGGTCACGTTGTTCTTGTTCATCTCGATCAGGACCTGCTCCCGGTCCCACAGGTACGTCGTCCAACCTGACCCCTCCGCGCGCTTGCGGCGCTTGAGATCGCCATCGTAGGTCATGGTCACGCGCGTCCCACCGGGCTCGAGCACGGTCAGCAACTCATTGTTCGGGCAGCTTCTTGCGCAGCCGTGCGGCCAGCTCCTCGGTGTTAGGGCAGCCCAGGCGCTGGGCCTCACGCAGTTCCCGCCATGCGCCCCGGTAGTCGCCGATGCCATAGAGCGCGCGTGCAAGCTCGTGGTGAGGTGTTGCCGCCCGCGGTTTGAGAGCTGCCGCCCGGCGCAGGTACACGATCCCCTCGTGCACGTCGTCCTCCCTCGCCAACAGCGTGCCGAGTTGGCAGTTCGTTCGGTAGTCGTCGCCCCCGTACCTCGCGGCCTGCCGAAGTTCGGCAAGCGCATCGTCTGTCCGGCCCTGTTCCCACAGGACAAGGCCCAAGAACATGTGTGCAGCTGGATCCGTGTGGCTGATCCGAAGGGCTTCCCGGAACTCCGCCTCAGCCTCCACAGGTTCTCTCTCCCGCAAGCGAACGCTTCCGAGGATCACGTGAGGCCCGGGATGGGGCTCAAGAGCCAAGGCCTCGCGGGCCTCTGCTTCCACCTTGTCGAGGTTGCCGAGCGTCCAGAACACCTGAGCCTTCCCGATGCGCGCCATCATGAGATCGGGCCGAAGCTTCAGCGCCGAGTCGAACTCAGCAAGGGCCGCGTCCGTATTGCCTTCCTCCAGGCGGCAGAGCCCTAGGCCGTAGTGAGCGTATGGATCCCCGGCACTTGCCGAGATCGCCTCCGTGAACCACCGGGTGGCTCGCCCCAACTGCCCCGAGGCCCGGCAGTCGTCGACATACATCACGTGTACTGCTGTAGCCTCGGGTGACCGCGCCAGCTCGCGCTCCTCCAACTCGACGGCCTTCGCAAGGTCCCCCCTGCGGCGCGCGGAAGTGGCCAGTCCGAAACCGACACCCGGCAGAGCGGAGTCGAGTTGCTCGGCGCGCAGGTACGCGGCTTCGGCTTCAGCTAGACGGCCGAGAGCGAGAAGCGAGTGAGCCAGCAGGACCCATGCTCCGCCTTCCTCAGGACGGTCATGCAGGGCTGCCCGACTCTCGTCCGCGGCGGCACCGTAGTCGCGGACGCGGAGGAACTCCCCGGCCTGAGCGTAGTGCGCCTCGAATGCTCGCAGGGCACGGGCTCGCAAGCACAAGCCACCGGCGGCGCCGAGGCCGACTATGCCGGCGCAGACCGCGACTAGCGTTCGGCGTTCCATCGGAGCTCCCTCTTCACCGTGCCGCCCACCGGTACGAGGCTTGGGCGGGTTGCCCCTGTGCCGGGCGATGCAGCCTCCCTTGTGGGCCCTCATCATCGAGGGGCAGGTCTCCCGGTACCAAGGCACTCGTCGTCCGG
>VGFB01000966.1 GCA_016869015.1 Armatimonadota bacterium | reverse complement strand
GCTGCCCAACTGGGTCGTGGACGGCGGCGTCGGGCCGATGGTCGAGCGGCTGCGGCAGCCCGAGGTGCGCGCGCGCCTGCGGGAGTCGCTCACCGCGTGGGCCGAGGGCGTGGACTCGGGCGGCGGCTTCTCGCTGGACTTCCCCAACACGATGATCACCTCCGTGCGGACTGAGGCGAACGCCTGGTGCGTCGGGAAACGCCTGGATGAGATCGCCGAGCGCCGGGGTCAGGACCCGCTCGATGCGACCCTCAACCTGCTGATCGAGGAGCAGGCCGAGGTCAGCTGCGTGCTCTGGGCGATGAGCGAGGCGGATGTGAGCGAGTTCCTGCGACACCCCCTCGGCTGCATCGCGACCGATGGGCTCGCCTACGCCCCCTACGGGCCCCTCTCCACAGGCGCCCCGCACCCTCGCTGCTACGGGACTTACGCCCGCTTCCTGGGCCGCTACGTGCGCGACGAGGGGCTATTGCCCCTCGAGGCCGCCATCCGCAAGTGCACCAGCCTTCCGGCCTCCCGATTGCGGCTGACCGATCGGGGCCGTGTGGCGGAAGGCCTGCGGGCCGATCTCGTCGTCTTCGACCCGCAGACCATCGCGGAGCGCGGCGAGTTCGGTCGCCCTCACGCCTACCCCGACGGTCTTGACCTCGTTGTCGTGAACGGCCATGTCGCCGCCCGGGGGGCACAAACCTCGCCCGATAGAGCGGGCACCATCATCCGCCACAGCTGAGGCACGCCGGCGTTTTCGGATCTCGACCGGAAGGAGTCTGTCCGCCAAAGCCGAACCCTTGCCTGCCTGCGGACATCCCGCCATTTCGGGGGGCGCGCCATGGGTCAGTGGCCTCGTCTCTGTCTCCCCGTCGTCGCCGTGCTGATGTTGGGTGGAGTCTGCCGCGCGCAGGGCGCGGTGCGCACTCCTCTGTCGACTCCTGAGCTGGGAGCGCTGCCGCCCTGGGTCAGTCGCGTCACCGCGGCCCAGGGCGAACCGCCCGGTACGACCATCGTCGTCAACTCACTGGGGCGCTGGCCGTTTGGGGTCAAGGCCGATGGGGTCATCCACCTCGAAGAGGCGTTCTCCTACGCCGCGCAAGACCCGGCCGCGAACCAGATCCTCTTCGCCTCCGCCCTCGACGGGCCGAACGGCATCGTCTTCGACGACCGGTGGTTCGGCGGCGAGACGCTGTCGGGCGACGGCGACTCGATCGTGGGCGACTTCGGCAGTTGGGACCCGCGGGTCAAGCTGGCCGAGGAGCTGTACGTCACGGGCAGCAGCTGCACGGTGCGGGGTCTCTGTCTGCGGTGGTGTGAGGTGAGCGGCGATGACAACCGGGTGCGGGCGTGTCACTTCGGGCTGGACCTCGACGGCGAGACGAGTTGGGCGCCCGGCTACGTCTACGGGCTCAATGTCACGGGCAATCGGAACACCATCGGCGGCGACCGCGTGTGGTACCGGAACCACTTCGGCCGAGCGGCCGGCGGGCCGGTCGGGGTCAACGGCTCCGAGAACGTCTTCTGCACGAATGTCGTCGGGCTGAAGCCCGACCTGTGGACGCCTCTGGACGACCCGCCCACCTCCGGTGTGTGGGTGGGCGGCCACCACAACCAGATCGGGGGCATCGAGAACCGGTTCAACTGCATCTACGCCACCGACACGTGCATGGACATCGGCGGCAACACGGGCGACGACGGACACCACAACGCGATCCGGATGAACTACCTGGGCCAGAACAACGCCAAGGCAAAGTGCAAGTATGGGTTGGTGATCGAGGACGGCGCGCGCGGCAACATCATCGGCGGCCCGGTCAGCCCCGAGTACGGCCCCAACGTGATCGTGAACTTCACCGTGGCGGGCATCATGATCGAGCCGCGTTGCCACGGCACCACCATCGTCGGCAGCTGCATCGGCATGGACCAGTGGGGCAACGGGGTCGCCCCGGACGAGCCGGCGTGGGGTGTGGTGGTCGGGCGCAGCGTCTCGGGGACGAAGATCGGGAGCTCCGCTCCGACCCAACGCAACCGCTTCGGCCGCCCGGGAATCCGCATCCGGGAGGGGGCGACCAACACCGTCATCCGGGGCAACTGGATGGGGCTCGACGACGCCAATCGCCCCGTCGGCGCCGAGTACTACCACCACGGCATCGAGGCCATCGGGGCGGAGCGCCTCACCATCGGCGGGCAGCACCGCAGCGGCGCGGATGAGGGCAACTTGCTGGTCGGCCACGCGGTTGCGATCCACCTGACCGACTGCACCGGGCCGGTCGTGATCGAGGGCAACACGATCGGCGCTCTCCCCGACCGGTCGGCCCCGGCCGGCGGCCGGGGTTTCGGCATCACGTTGGAGGGGTGCGCGAGCGTGAGGATCGGCCCTCGCATCGCGGAGACCACCGCCTCAGGCGGCGAGGCTCCCACCGGCGTTCCGTCCTCCCTCTACGGCAACCTGATCATGCCCGGGCGTGGGTCCATCGGCATCAGCCTCGGCAGCTGCTCGTCGGTGCAGATTGAGGGCAACCTGATCGGCTGGGAGGACCCGGCGGCGGCTCCCGGAGGGGACCAGGGAATCCGTGTCGGCCTCGCTTGCCGCGCCATCCGGATCGGCGGCTCCCTCGGCAACCGGATCTGCCGGAACGATCAGAACGTGGGCGTGTACGGGGCCGACGACGTCACGCTGACCAACAACAAGATCCGCAGCGCGACCGCCGGCGACGGGGTCCTCATTGGGTTC
>VGFB01000965.1 GCA_016869015.1 Armatimonadota bacterium | reverse complement strand
AGTGAAGGCCCCGCAGTCCACCCCGTGATACGCCACAGACACCGGAAGCTCCGGCAGGGCCTCCCGCAGGACGGACCGGCCGTAGTGACTGGGGGTAAGCACCGCGTCGGCGACGAGCAGTGCCTCGACAGCCTTGCGTGGCAGCGGCCCGCTGTCCACCGGCACGTAGGCCACCCACCGGAACCTGTGCCTCACCTTGGCCCTCGCGACCTCCCCGTGGTCCCAAGCGTCGCCCAGCGTCACCACGGTGGCCTCCCGGCCGGCGACCACGCGGGCCAGGTTATCCTGCGGGCTCCCAAAAGCCCCCTGCGGCAGCAGCTGGTAGCCGAGTTGGTCGAGCACGTCGTCTGTCCCGGGGTGCCCGAACCCCAGACAGACGACATCGCACGCCAGCCTCTCGACCAGCAGCGGGAGAACCTGACGGGTCACCCGGCCAAACCCCGTCGCCAGAGCCGGACTGTCGGAGAGCCAGATCAGCTTGCGGGCCATGCCAGCCACCCTCTGAGGGCACCACCGATCACGCGCAGCGGTCCGGCACAATATATGGCGCAATTGAGGCCGATGGGCTCCATGCAATTGTGGAGTTCCGCGAGGAGACTCAAACCACCTTCTGGGAGACTACCACAGCAACGACATGGCAGCAAAGTGAGGCTGGGGCACCGGGAACGGGCCGAGATGACAGTCCCTCCGCCGGAGGTAGTAGCCGCTCAGGCCGGTCTCCTGTTGGTAGCCTAGTGCGGCGTCACTCGTGATTGTGAGGATGTGTCGTCGTCGCTCGAAGGGCCCACTTCGACAACGACGGTGACGGAGCAGCGCTCCGTCCTACGACGGCGACGGATGGGCGTGCGGAACGGGCCGTCCACCAATCCAAGCAATCACGAGTGACGGCGCACTAGCTTGCCGATGTAGAGGTACGGGTTGTGCGTGCTGCCCGCGGCCGTTCCGCGCCGGCCGACCTGTCCCGCCAGCGCGGGACCACTCGACCCGCGCCGTCTCGCCATCGCCGTCCGTGCCCGCCGCTCTCCCGAGCGGCGTCGTTCGGCGGCATGGGCGGCCTCGCCCATGCGCGGTGGCTGTGTCGTTGCCGCCGAGCGGGACCCCCATCGTTCCCCTTGCCCGCTGTCACCAGGCAAGCCGCGACGCACGCCCGTCCCGAAGCCATAGGCCCCAAGGGCACCATGTGCAACTCGCCGACTCGGCGGTTGGGTGGCCGGGCCACGAGGCCATGCCGAGGTCTGCCGGGGTGAAGTTGGGTAGGGTGTCCCCTGAACCGCCCCGTCCGACTGCCCGGGTAAGCACGGGAGCCGGCAGGTCACGCTAATACTCGGGCGGGATCCAAGCGGAGATGCCTCCCAAGCTGACCCCCCTGACTATCCTGCGCTTGTACGCCCCGTCCTCGGAGACGAACTCCCGTACCTCATACGCCCCAGGGGTGCCGTCCCACGATGTCTGACGCGCAAGCGTGCGCGTCACTGTGAAGCGGCGGCCTTGCATCACTACGCGCAGTGGCTGCAGTCCGCAAGACACCCGGTCCTCGTCCGTCGCGATGCCGAACCAGCCAGAGACCCACGCTGGGTCACGCACCCATCTGATGAGCTCTGAGCGTCGGCCGAACAGTAGGCTCTCGTCTACCTGCGAGGCGGATACGACCTCCATCCACCAGGGCTGCGGCAACGACTTGACCGTCGATGGTGAAGTGAAGAGGCGAACGTATTGCTTGGCAGCTTCGGCGCTTGTGAGGCGAACGTGACCACGCAGATCGTCGGGGCCGCGCACGATGACGAACACACCAGGGCGGCGGAGACAGAGCCGCTCCACCGCCATGGGGTCGGTGCGGATGCCCTGCACGCCCGCCACCATCAGCTGGCCGTCTGCTGCGAGAACGTCGTCGCACGACAAGACGTCGATCACAGTGACGGACCGGTCTGCCCCTCCTGCGCCCCTGCCGGACTCCCGCCGAGAGGAGGCAACCGGAGGCCCGCCGTGCGCCCGGAGACGCGTGTTGAGCGACTTGGCCACGCGGTTCGCCTCGTCTTCCGGGAGGGAGGCGAACCGTTCGAGGGGTTGCCATGCGGCGCCTCGGTCCGCGTCCAGACCGTTAGCCAACGTCGCTGCGCCAGCGTGTGCGTGAGGACTGGCGCCGAGCACCAGCAAGCACAGGAGACAGGCGGTCATGCCAGTACCCATGGGACCGTCTCCTTCTGACGCCGAGGGCGGCGATGCCTCTAGAATGGGCACCCCGGCACGCTCTTCCCTGCCGTGTCGCCGCAAGTCCGGCCCTTCATTCCGATGGCAAGCTGGAGCCGATGGCAGACTTCCAGGGCAAGCGGATCCCCTTCCTTGAGCTTCGCCACTGCGTCCTCTAAGCATCGCACCTCCACCCCATAGGCCTCGCAGTCCTCGAAGGGCGCCACCTCGCGACTCCATATGTCCCACTGTCTGTCGACCGACTCCACAAGGTCTCTTCGCCCGGCGTCCCGGGCCTCCTTCCGAGCCAAGTGGTAGCGCCAGCAGCAGTCGGCCATCATCTGATTGTGGCCGATCTCGTGCTGCAGCACACACGCGGCAATCGGCGCCGGCAAGTTCGGGTCTATCCACGGGTCAAACGGCTTGCCGGCCGCCGGGTCACACCTGGCGACGCCAGCTGCTTGCTTCCCACTCGCGTCTGTCCCCCTCGTCGGTCCGTTCCTCACATACGCATACTGACTCACCCCCGCCTCCCT
>VGFB01000964.1 GCA_016869015.1 Armatimonadota bacterium | reverse complement strand
ACACGGCGTCCGCGACTACGCTCTGGTTCCCGTCGTCCCGTCACTGCCCCAAGTGCGGAGCCGGCACCCATCGGCTCCGGACCTCGTGGTACGCGCGTCCGATCCGTTGGCTCTTCCCGCACCGCTCCTCCACGCGGTACTGTCCGCAGTGCGGATGGAGGGGCCTGGTGATCCTCTCCGGGCGTTGGGGTTAGCCGCCTGTCGTCAGCGCCCCGCCGGGCCGGTCAGGGCCTGGTAGACCAGCGCCCTGAGCTTGCCGAAGTCGTCGAGCCCGGTCGCCGGGATCACCTGGGTCAGGTACACCACCACCAGCTCCTCGGCCGGATCGACCCAGTAGGTCGAGTGGTACGCGCCGCCCCATCCATACTCACCCACGGAGCCGGGCGTGCCCCGCGCGCCGACGTCCTCCACCACGGAGAACCCGAGCCCGAAGCCCACCCCGGGCACGCCGTACACGGCGCCGACGTGATCGGTGGTCATGAGCGCGACGCTGCTGGGCGCGAGCAGCCGGACGCCGTCGAGCGTGCCGCCGTTGAGGAGCATCTGGAGGAAGCGGGCATAGTCCGCGGCCGTGGAGACCACGCCCGCACCTCCTGAGAAGCTCATGCGGGGGCCGTCCACGTACTGGCCCTGCGCCTGCATGCCCGCCCCGTCGGGGGCCCGGACCAGCCCGCCTTGCCCGACCGAATACACCGTCACCAGGCGGCCCGCCTTGTCGCGGGGCACGTAGAAGTGGGTGTCCCTCATGCCGAGGGGCTCGAACACCTGCGAGCGCAGGAACGCGTCCAAGGTGAGGCCCGACACCGCCTCCACCACCGCGCCCAGGATGTCCGTGTTGTACCCGTACACGTACTTCTCGCCGGGCTGCGCGTCCATCGGGAGCGAGGCCATGCGGTCGACGGTCGCGCGCACGGGCTCCTCCCGGTGGGCGAAGTACCACCCGGTGATTCCGGCCGCCTCCCATCGATCCTTGGCGACCCCGGTCCCGTACCCGATCCCGGCGGTGTGCGTCAGCAGGTCTCGCAGCGTGATCGGTCGCTTCGCGTCCACCACGTCGTACCCGCCGCCGCTGCGGGGCACGGCCACCGTCGTGCGCGCGAACGCCGGGAGGTACTTCGACACCGGATCGCCGATGAGGAGCTTGCCGTCCTCCTGGAGCATCAACATCGCCAGGCTCACCAGCGCCTTCGTCTGCGAGGCGATCCGGAACAGGTCGTCCGGGGCCATGGCGTCCCGCGCCTCGCGGTCGCGCTGTCCGAACGCGTGGTGGAGCACCACGCGACCCTCCCGGGCCACGAGCGCGACGCCCCCCGGAAGGAGCCCGGCGGACACGTAGCCGTCGAGCGCGCCCTTCAGGCGCTCCAGCCGCTCGGAGGAGACCCCGACGTCCTCCGGGCGCGCGGCCTGGGGGAACGTCTGCCCCCGCGCGGAGGCAGCGCCGGTCAGAAGGAAGAGGAGGGTCGGGAAGAGGGCGGCTCGGCGCACGGGACCTCCGGCGTCGCGGGTGGGTGACGTCACGCCGCGCAAACTACCACGGCCCCTCGGACCGGCAAGGCGTCCGGTCGTCCGGGAGGCGCCCTTGAGCCGCAGCGCCGGATCCCGCAGGTTGCCCCCGTGGTTCCGAGTTCCCGCACCCCCGGGTTCAGCGATGAAGACTCCGCCGTCGCGCAGCCGTGACACCCTCGACCGCCGCGATCTCCTCAAGCTCGGTGCCGCCGGGCTCGGCGCCGGCGCGGCCTCGGCCCTCGCCCCGGGACTCCTGGGGGCGGAGGCCCCCTCCCGGCCGCAGGTCCGCCCCGCGGCTGGCCCGGCTCCCGAAACGCCGCTCGCCGCTCCGCCGATCGACGTGGTGCGGGTGGGGTTCGTCGGGGTGGGCCTCCAGGGCGGGTCGCACGTGGAGAACTTCCTCAAGCTGGAGGGCGTCGAGATCGTCGCGCTCTGCGACATCGACGAGCCCCGCGTCCGAGAGGTGGCGGGGTGGGTGACCGCGGCCGGCCGGCCCGAGCCGCGCCTCTACGGCCGCACGCCCACGGACTTCGTGCGCATGTGCGAAACTGAGCAGATGGACCTGGTGTTCACCGCGACGCCTTGGGAATGGCACGTGCCGGTGTGCGTCGCGGCCATGGAGAACGGGAGCCACGCCGCCACCGAGGTTCCCGCGGCCTACACGCTCGAGGACTGCTGGAAGCTCGTCGAGGTGGCGGAGGCACGGCAGAAGCACTGCGTGATGATGGAGAACTGCAACTACGACCGTCCCGAGATGCTGGTCTTCCACATGACCCGCCTCGGGATGTTCGGCGAGATCCTCCACGCCGAGTGCGCCTACAACCACGACCTGCGAGAGATCAAGTTCGAAGACGCCCACGAGGGGCTCTGGCGGCGCTGGCATGCCACGCAGCGCGACGCCAATCTCTATCCGACGCACGGCCTCGGGCCGATCGCGAACGTGATGGACATCAACCGCGGCGACCAGTTCGCGTACCTGGTCTCGATGAGCACGCCGTCGCGCGGGCTGCAGGAATGGCGCGAGGCACATGTCTCCCAGGGCGATCCCAAGTGGCAGGAGCGCTATGTGCTGGGGGACGTGAACACCAGCCTGATCAAGACGGTCAACGGACGCACGATCTACGTGGTCCACGACACCAACCTCCCCCGGCCGTACTCGCGCATCCACATGGTCCAGGGGACCAAGGGTCTGTTCCAGGGCTACCCGAACCGCGTCTAC
>VGFB01000963.1 GCA_016869015.1 Armatimonadota bacterium | reverse complement strand
GGGTTGGCCGAAGGTGGACGACCCCGAGGCGCGCCGACGTGTGGCCGAGATGGTGCTTCAATGCCGAGACAAGGAGCTGGAGGCTGCCGACCACCTGGCCATGGCCCTACAGCTCATGGACTGAGACCCCGCTCGGTGGCCGACTCACCACTACCTCTTCGCCCTCTGGATCAGCTCTACGAACCGCGCCGCGACGATGAGCGCCGGGTCCGCGGGCACGCTCACGCCCTCGGTGCCCGGCGGCGTGCTGATGGTCGGCGTGGCGCGCAGCGCCTGCCCCTCGAACTGCGGCAGCCACTGCCGCGAGGCTTCGAGCATCTCCGCCACCATCTCGCGCGTCTCCGCGAGGGTCTGTACCGCCGAGGTCAGCGGGTCCATCGCGCAGGCCGCGAAGGCGAGTTCCGGGTCGCCGGTGAGGGCAGCCTCGACCGCGAGGCCCTGCACGGTCACGTTGCTCTGGTTGAGCGCCGCGCACTGGATCGGCAGATCGCCCACGCGCGTCGGCCGCAGGCCCGTCCGATCGACGTAGGTCGGCACCTCGACACAGCACCCCGCCGGCAGGTTGGTGATGTACCCGTCGTTGCGCACGTTGCCGTTCAGGCGGAAGGGGCGGTCGGTCTCCATGGCCTCGATGATCCACCCGCAGTACTCGGCGGTGCGACCCGGCAGGTCGGTGGGCTCATCGGCCAGCACGTCCTCGCCCGTGAAGGCGTCCGCGACCGTCTTGCACCAGTTGTAGTACGCCCCCGTCGCGCCGCCGAAGTCCGGCTGGTCGCAGTAGAGGCCAAGCGCCCTCCGGTTCTTGCGGAACCAGGGCACGTACTCGGAGAGATGCCCGGTGCTCTCGGTCATGAAGTAGCCGAAGTGGCGCATGACCTCGCAGCGGACCTTCTCGTTGATGTAGTACTCCGGCTTCTCGATGTTCTCGCGCAGCAGCGGGTACAGGTCGCGGCCCTGATGCTCGAGCCTCAGGAACCAGGCCATGTGGTTGATGCCCGCGACCAGATGGTCGATCTCCTCCTTGGGCACGTCCACGTATCGCGAGAGCAGATCCAGCGTCGTCTGCACGCCGTGGCACAGACCCACGAACTGCGTCTTGGACGCCTTCCCCAGCGCCCAGCACACGGGCGCCATTGGGTTGGCGTAGTTCATCAGCAGCGCGTTCGGGCAGAGGCTCTCCATGTCCCGCGCAATGTCGACGACCACCGGGATCGTCCGCAGGGCGCGGAAGACGCCGCCGGGGCCCAGCGTGTCGCCGATGCACTGATCGACCCCGTGCTTCAGCGGGACCTGATAGTCGACCCCGAAGGCCTCCACGCCGCCGATCTGGATCATCACGATCACGTAGTCCGCGTCCCGGAGGGCCTCGCGCCGGTCGGTGGTCGACCACACTCGCGCCCCGAGGCCGTTCGCCTCAATGACGCGCTTCGCGTAGTTCTCGACCTTCCCCAGCTTGCTCGCCGTCGGGCCCATCAGCGCGATCTCCGAGCTGCGGAGGGCCTCCGTCGCGAGGATGTCCGTGAGCAGGGTCTTGGAGAAGACGATGCTCCCCGCGCCCAGCATGGCGATCTTACCCATCTTCGGCCTCCTTCCGGTGTTCGCCGCCCGGCAGCAGCGGCAGGTGCAGTTCCCGCTCCGTCCTCCCCCCCGCCAACCGCAGCTCCAACCGGCCCCCGTGGGCCCGCGCGACCCACTGGACCAGGTCCAGGCCTCCGTGGCGGTCATCCGGGCTCGCCTCACCGGCCTGAACGCTGCCCCAGGCGCGGGCCAGCCTCTCGCGCGCGCCCTCGTGGCACGCCACCTCACCGTCATCCACGACGCCCACGCACAGGGAAGCCCCCTCCGGAGACCCCGGGCGATCCAGCACCCGGCAGCTCACCTCCACCCGACCCCGCCCGATCGGCAAGCCCGAGGCGGCCTCCCGCTGTTGACGCCGCACGACTTCGCAGTACGCGTGCCGCAGAAGCCCCTTGACCCCGGCCACCAGGTACAGGGGGGCCGTCCGAACGCGCACGCCGCTCGACGGCGCGGCCTCCAGGTGCGCCTCCAGGCGGTGCCCGGCCAGCCGACGTAACAGCAAGGTCTCGTGCCTCAGCAGCGACACCACCTCGCCGTGGGACAGCGCCAACCATTCCGCGTCCTGTGCCGCCAGGCGATCCACCCCGTCCAACCAGAACCCCAGCTCGACGATCGCGAATTGCAGCAACTGGGCTCCGGCAGCCACCGCAGCCTCAGGTGCGCCCCCTGCCGCCGGGGCGAGCAGGCCATGGGCTTCCTGGAAGTCCATGGCCTGCTCGCGCAAGGACTGGACGAGGGCATGCCGCACGGCCTCCCGGCGCGCTCCCTCCTCGCGACTGCGCCGCGCCTCGATCAGCGCCAGCCCCAGGACGCTCGTCAGCGCCGTCAACCGCGACCGATCGCTCGCTGAGAACGCCCGCGCACCCTCATTGTCCAGCACCGTCTTGTTCTCCAGGACCAACACGCCCAGCCGTTCAGGCCCCAGAGAGATCGGCGCCCCGCAGAACTGCCGGCGCGGGTGCGCGGCCGAGGCCTCATCGGGGCCGACGCCGTACAGCTGTCGCTCGAACTCCCCGCGGTATGCCGCGTGGGCCCGCAGCTTGGCGTGCGTATCCGTGGTGACCGTCGCCTGGTTCACATGGACCCACGGCACCACCCCCAGCGGTTCGTCCGCGGGCCGCGCCAACGGGTAGCTCAACCGGCCGATG
>VGFB01000962.1 GCA_016869015.1 Armatimonadota bacterium | reverse complement strand
TGCCGCCCGGCTCGATGAACTCCAGCTCGTAGTCGACGAGGTTCGGCGAGTGGATCACCACGCGCCCGACCGAAGCGGCCTCCTTCAGCGTAAGGGTCAGGGAGATGGGCTTGTCGCCCGCGTGTGACGCGAACCAGCCCGAATCGTCCGTAATGCCGTTGATCGCATAGTAGTAGTACTGCTCGAACCAGGGGGCGAAGTACCCGTCCGAGCTCCGGGCCAGCGTCCCCCGGCTCCAGTGCAGCAGGTTGCCGGGCCTCGCGCTGTCGCGTTCCCGCTGCGCCAGCTCCTCGATGATGCTCTGCGTCGTGGGGAGGTCCCTGGCCCGCGGATCGTCTGTGTAGATGTGCACATCCCCTTCCGCGAGCTCATCCCGGAAGACGCCCTCCTGCACCGCGACCTCGCGCCCCTCCGACATCACGATCAGGCTCTTGCGCGCCTTCAGAGGACCCCAGCTGACCGCGCAGTCCTCCCGGCCCGCCTTGTGGTGGACCAGGACCAGGTACACGTGCCCCCCAACCTCCCGCGCCCACACCGCCAGCTCCGGCGCGCCCTCGATGACCGGCGCCTCCGCGGGCGATGGCGCCAGGATCGCGGGCTCCAGGAACCGCAGCTCCCGCCACACGTACGGCAGCCCGTAACGGTACTCGATCTCGGGCATGAAGAACGGGGACGTGTAGGCCGTGAAGCCCTTCGCGCCGTAGGCGATCGAGGCGAAGTACTGGTTGCGGAACACGCGGTACGGATACGCCGGCGCGGTACCCATCGCCTGATTCATGTGCGTCTGTCCCGCCGAGTGCCAGAGCGTCACATACGTTGCCTTCCCCCGCGAGCCGACCTCATTCACCTTCTTCAGGAAGTTCGGGACATAGTCCCACTCCGGCGAGTAGGGGTCGGGATCGAGCACGTCCGCGCACTTGTACCCGTGCGTCACGATCCCGTCGATGGTATCGTTCGTCACGAAGACCGGATGGTACGGGTCGAGCTCCGCGAGGTACTGGTAGTAGCTCTCCAGATACGCCGACCGACAGTTGTGGATCTCCGGCTCGTCGGCGATGTAGTAGCCTAGGAGCCCGGGCTCGCCCCGCACGCACTCGATCAGCTCCCGCGCCATCCGCTTCACGTCCTCGCTCGGTGCGTCCAACCGCTGGTACTCATCCTGCGTCGGCCGCAGGGCTTCCTTTCCGGCCTGCCACAGGTTGAACGAGTAGTACAGTCGCCCGTTCTCCACCGAGACCACCGAGTACGTCTTCCGCTCCTCCCACTGTCGACTCACCGGCGACGCGTCCGGCACCGTCAACACCATCGGTGTCGTGATGTTCTGTAGCGCAACCACATCCTCGCGCGGGTCGTCTGTGGGGATGTCGCCGTACCAGCCGATCGTGAAGATCGGCTGCCCGTTCACCAACACGTTTCGGTGTTCGTCGATCCGCACCTCATTGCCCGGCGCCGGCGGCAGCTTCCGCAAGCGCGTCTCCGTTGCCGCCTGCTCCGCACCGCCCTCTCCCAGCGCCTGCACGCGAAGTGTGTACGCCCCCTCCTTCAGGCCGTCCGCCCCGATCGCCACCGGCGACCCCAGCCTCCCCACCGGAACCCGCCCCTCGCCCGCGATCCCCCCATCCTCGCCGACCAGCCGATACGCGACCTCCGTGGACGCCTGCCGAACCTGCGCCGACAGCTCCACCGCAAACTCGATCGCCTTCAGGTCCTCCGTCGGGTAGATGCAGTTGCGGTAGCACGGCTTCAGCACGGTGACGGTCATCGGTCGATACTCGCTCGACAACTGCTTCACGACTGCCCGCAGCAGGCGCCCGCCGTCGTCCTGCAGCGCAAACACAACGTTGGCCTGCGTCGCGTCACCCCGGAACTCCAGCGGCGGGAACTCCACCGCGGCCGTCGCGCCACTCGCCACCGTCACGGCCTCTGCCCCGACACGATTCGTGGGATCGTCCAGCATGTAGGCGCTCGGCGTGAACGCGCGCTCCGCCCCCGTCTCGTTGCGCACCGAGAGTGCGAGCCCGAGCGTCGCCACGCCACTCCCCGCGCGGGAAACGTCGACCTTCGGCTCCTCCACCCGGACCCGGTATGCCGAGTAGTCATCCGGAAGCCCCGTCACCCTCCCGAAGAGCTTCGGCTGGTGGAAGTTGCGGCGCATCGGCGACCATGAGTTCAGCTCCGGCGCGCCCCCGGCCTGCCGCTCACGGGAGACGTTCCACAGCCACGTGCTCCCCGCGTCCTCCCCCAGCACGATCGCCCCGAAGGGGATGCGCAGCTCAACGCGCCACTGCCCGGCCGCCTCGTCCACCCTGCCCGCCGCCTCGAACGCGCCGTTCCACAGCCGGCTGTGCACCAGACCGTAGTCGGCCGAGAAGCTGTCGTACACCGCACCGCGGGCATTCACCATCACCTGGTGGTAGTACCGGCCCTCACCCGCCGGATCGAAGAAGACCTCGACGCAGTCGTCCGCCCAGATCGCCCCGTCCCGCCACGGCGTCTCCGCCTTGAGGTTGCCGATCTCCGGCTCGTCGCATTCGACGCCCACATACGCGCTGTCACGGCCGATGAGCACCTTGAACCGCGTCTGCGCGCCCGCCGGCGGCAACGGCTCGTCATCCCCTGCCACGTTCGAGACGGTGAAACCGCTGCTCCACTCCGCCCTTCCCCAGTCCGCCTCATCCAGCACCCCATCCACCCTCATCTCCCCCGTCGCCTTCCCCGCCTCCGCCAC
>VGFB01000961.1 GCA_016869015.1 Armatimonadota bacterium | reverse complement strand
AGCGTTGCTCCGTCACCGTCGCCGTTGTAGGACGGAGCGCTGCTCTGTCACCGTCGTTGTCGAAGCAGGCGCTTCGACCTACGGTGACAGACCCCGGCAGTCAGGAGTGACAGCGCACTAGCTCTCGCACTCGATCAGGCCGTAGTCCCCATCCGTTCGGCGGTAGACCACCGACACCAACTCGCTCTCCGCGTTGCGGAAGAGGAAGAAGTCATGTCCGAGCAGCTCCATCTGCAGCGCCGCTTCCTCGGGCGACATCGGCTTCAGCGCAACCGTCTTCGTGCGGGCGACGTGGGGCTCCGCCGCGGTCTCCTCCGGCTCGACCTCCTCCGGCGCCGCTTCGATCACCGCGTCGCCCTCCGCCTCGGCGGCGTGGCGCCGATCGCGTCGCCGACGCTGGAACCGGGCCTTGTACTTCCGGACCTGGCGCTCCAGCTTGTCGAGGGCGCCGTCAAGGCTGATCCGCTCGTCGGGCCCCTTCACCTCGCTTCGGATGAGCGTGCCGTCGAGGTCAGCGGTGATCTCCACATCCTTGCGGCCTCGCTGCTCCGACACGACGACCCGCACCGTGCCGACCTTGGCGGCCAGGCGGGTGAGATGGGAGAGCTTCCTCTCGGCGTACTCCTCGAAGGACGGCGACAAGGCTGCGTTGCGTCCGGTGAACTCAATGCGCATGATGGTCACTCCTCGTGACGGCCGGCAGACAGCAGAAAGCGCCCGCCGGCTGAACAGGGAATTCGCTGTTCGGGACGGACGCCTGCTATTCCTTCTCAGCCGGGTCGGGCCGCTTCTAGGCGGGCCCGGCGACGGCCGGCTGCGCGTGAAGCCTGCGCACGTTGCGCGCCTGAGGGCCCCGGTCGGTCTCGGCGAGTTCGTAGTCGACCTCCTCGCCGTCGGCCAGGCTCTTGTAGCCCTGCTCCTGGATCACGCTGAAATGCACGAACACGTCCTTCTGGCCGTCGCGCTCGATGAAGCCGTACCCCTTCTGAGCATCGAACCACTTCACTCTTCCGCGCATCATGGCTCGCCTCCCTGCTGCAGCCCCGGAACGCTCCGGAAGCGCGATCGGCGGCCGATGTGCCCAGAGGGTAGGCCCCCGGGGCACTAGCGGGCCCCGTTGCCCGCTGCGCACCGCGTCGTCGGAGGTGCGCCAAAGCCGCACTGCACTGGATAATAACGCTATCCGGTTCCGAAATGCTCCCGCGAACAGGTTGGGGAGGCGTGCCTGGCGAGGGCGCGCGCCCTGCAAGGCCCGATGGGAAAGGTCAGTCGCCGGGCGGCGAGGGCGCGAAGCGGACGTTGGCGACGTGGTCGCCGACGTGAAGACGGGCTGCAGCGGCATCGGGGACGGGCTCACCGTTCAGCGTCAGGCCCTCGAAGGTCACGCCATCGACCGTGTGCTCGGCATCGAAGCCCTGGATGGAGGAGTCCGGCATGCGGGGGGCTGTCAGGGCGATGTTCCGGAGCAGCACGTCCCGCACGTTGCCGCGCTGGTCATCCTGGGAGTAGTTGTTGCCCCGGATGATGATGACGAAGAGGGCGGGCAGGTAGCCCTCGTCGTCCGGCGGCGAGTAGCGGTGCTCGGGGTTCTGCTGCATCTGCGGATGGGGGTTCGGCGGCTGCATCTCGACGCGGATGTCCTCAAACCGGATGTTCCGCACGAGGGCGCGGTCGCCATGCTGGATGTCCATGGCGATGTGGGTCGTCCGGATGATATCGCAGTCCTCGAAGGTCACGTCCGCGATCTCCGGCGCGCAGGTCTCCGCGCCGATCTCCAGCGCCCGACCCCAGTCACACCAGATCGTGCACCCGCTTACCCGCACGTTGCGGATGGGCCGGCCGTCGAAGGAGTTCTGCCCCCACTTCAGGCCCTTCAGAACGATCGCATCATCGAAGGCGCGCACGAAGCAGTCCCGCACGATCACATCCTGGCTGTTGCAGATGTCGATGCCATCGGCGTTGTAGCGCCAGAGGCCCACCAGCTTGATCCCCTCGATCCGCGCGTTGCTGCAGCCGAACAGGCTGCAGCACCAGACGTCGGGGTCGCGCAGGACCACGCCCTCGATGAGGATGTTCCGGCAGTCGGAGAACCGGATGGCGCCGCCACCCTCGCCGCGGGGGAAGGGGCTCACATCGAGAATGCCCCGTCCGCGCACGGCGATGTTCTCCGCGCCGTCGGCGTGGAGGCTCCCGTAGACCACCGCCCCCGGCGCGAGGTAGACCGTCTGGTTGCTCTCCAGCACGATCCGTCCCGGGCGATGGACCCCCGGGCCGAAGTAGCGGACTCCGGGCGTGTCGGCGGCCGGGGCGTCAGCCTCGGGCGGGCAGGCAAACAGGTGCAGGGCATGGTGCGGGCCGTTGACCTCGACCGCCAACTGTCGGGGTCGATCTAGCTCAAACCGGATGCGGTCGCCCTCGATCCGGGGCGCGATCCCCGCGACTAACGGCCGGATGGCGACGGACGTGACGGGCCGCCTCGACCTGACCTCGACCGTTGCCGGCCCCGCCATGTCCCAGGTCGCGAACCCGGCCGGTTCCGTCTGGTCCAGGGGTCGCTGGTACCCGGGCCAGACCTGGTTGAAGGGCTGTGCGGAAACCCGGCACACGTACACCGGCGTCGGGACGCCGTTGACAGTCAGCTCGTAGTGCTCGGAGAGCGCCTCGCCCTCCGGCGCCGGGGCGATCGTCAGTCCGGCGACGGCGTCCTGCGCCATCTGTGCACCTCCTGGCGT
>VGFB01000960.1 GCA_016869015.1 Armatimonadota bacterium | reverse complement strand
CCAGTACGGCGTGTGCGGCGTGTGCCAGGAAGTGTGCGGCGCCGAGGCCATTCGCTTCGACGACGTGGACCGGACCGTCGAGCTCGAGGTCGGCGCCATCCTGCTCGCTCCCGGCTACGATCTCTTCGACGCGCGCGTGAAGCACGAGCTGGGCTACGGCCGCATCCCGAACGTCGTCACGGCCGCCGAGTTCGAGCGCATCCTGTCGGCGTCGGGGCCGTACGCGGGGCGCGTCGCGCGGCCGTCGGACAGGACGCCGCCCCGTCGCATCGCATTCATCCAATGCGTGGGGTCCCGCGACGCGGAACACGACTGGTGCTCGTCGATCTGCTGCATGTATGCGACCAAGGAGGCTCTGATCGCCCGAGAGCACTGTGGCGAGGCCCTCCAGACCGACATCTACTTCATGGACGCCCGCGCCTTCGGCAAGGGCTTCGAGGCATACTACCAGCGCGCCCTCGCGCTGGGGGTGAACTACATCCGTTGCCGGCCGCCGGTCCTGGAGGAGGTGCCTGCCACCGGCAACGTGCTCGTGAAGTACCTCCGCGAGGACGAGACGAAGGCGGAGCGTGAGTACGACCTGGTGGTGCTCTCCACGGGCCTGATGCCGCCGAAGAACGTCCGTGAGCTGGCGAAGACGTTCGGCGTCGAGCTGAACGACTTCGGCTTCTGCAGGACGGCCACGTTCGAGCCCGTTGCCTCGACCCGAGAGGGTGTGTTTGCGTGCGGTCCCTTCACGGAGCCGAAGGACATCCCTGAGACCGTGATGCAGGCCTCCGGGGCAGCGGCGAAGGTCCTGGCCCTCCTGCGGGATGTGCGCGGCACGCTCATCACGCCGAGGCTCTATCCGCCTGAGATCGACGTGACGGGCCAGGAGCCCCGCGTGGGCGTGTTCGTGTGTCACTGCGGGATGAACATCGCCAGCGTCGTGGACGTGGTGAGCGTGGCCGACTACGCACGCGGCTTGCCCCACGTCGTGCACGCGGAAACCAACCTCTACACGTGCTCGACGGATACGCAGGACCGCATCAAGGAGAAGATCCGCGAGCACCGCCTGAACCGCGTGGTGGTGGCCTCCTGCTCGCCGCGGACCCACGAGCCGCTCTTCCGCGATACCTGCCGGGAGGCGGGGCTGAACCCGTACCTGTTCGAGATGGCCAACATCCGTGACCAGTGCTCCTGGGTCCACATGTTCGAGCCCGAGGCCGCCACGGCGAAGGCAAAGGACCTGGTCCGCATGGCGATTGCCAAAGCACGGCTGCTGGAGCCACTCCAGAAGGGCACCGCGCCGGTGCGGCGGGCCGCCCTGGTTCTGGGCGGCGGGCTCGCCGGCATGACCGCCGCCCTGGACCTGGCCGAGCAGGGCCACGAGGTCTGCCTCGTGGAACGGGATGCCGAGCTCGGCGGCAACCTGCGGCGCATCCACTACCTGGGAAACGGCGAGGACCCGCAGGCCGCCCTCCGGTCGCTCGTGACGAGGGTGCGTGCGAACGCACGCATACGCGTCCTCACGGAGGCGAAGGTCGAGGCGGTGGAGGGATCGGTGGGCAGCTTCACGACCACGATCGCTCGCAACGGGGGCCGGGAGCGCGTCGAGCACGGGGTGGTGATCGTGGCCACGGGGGCCAAGGAGCACCGGCCTAGGGCCCACCTCTACGGCGAGGACGAGCGCGTCCTCACGCAGCTCGAGCTCGAGGAGCGCCTGTCCACCAGCGGCGGAGCGTGGCTCCCCGCCACCGTCGTGATGATCCAGTGCGTCGGCTCTCGCGACCAGGAGCGGCCCTACTGCTCGCGCGTCTGCTGCGCCGAGGCCGTCAAGAACGCGCTGAGGATCAAGGAGCAGAGCCCGCGAACGCATTTGTACGTCCTCTATCGGGATATGCGCACCTACGGGTTCCAGGAGGCCGCATACACCAGGGCGCGGCAGCGGGGTGTGGTGTTCCTGCGCCATCAGGACGGCCGCAAGCCCGTCGTCACGCGCGGCCAGAACGGCGACCTCACGGTTGCGGTCTACGACCCGCAGAGCGGCCGGGAGGTCGCCATCGACGCGGGGCTGGTCGTGCTCTCGGTGGCGACGGTTCCGCACGAGGAGAACGGGACCATCGCCCGGCTTCTCAAGGTGCCGCTCAACCAGGACGGCTACTTCCTCGAGGCGCACATGAAGCTGCGTCCCGTGGACTTCGCCACGGACGGTGTCTTCCTCGCGGGTCTCGCGCATTCGGCCAAGTCCATCGAGGAGTCCATCGTTCAGGGAGCCGCGGCTGCGGCACGGGCGGGGGTGGTGCTGCTCCAGGATCGGATAGAGCTGGAGGCCACGCTCTCCCAGGTGGTCGAGGAGACCTGCGACGGCTGTGCCTACTGCATCGACCCCTGCCCCTACAAAGCGATCACCCTGATCGAGTACATGCGCGACGGCGCCGTCAAGAAGGTGATCGAAGTCAACGAGGCGCTCTGCAAGGGGTGCGGAACCTGCCAAGCGACCTGCCCCAAGCGGGGCGTCTTCATCCGCGGCTTCACGCTCGACCAGATCGCAGCGCAGGTGGAAGCAGCCCTGGAGGCGTCATGACCCAGGAACTGGCGGTCGGGTTCGAGCCCCTCATCGTCGCATTCGCGTGCAACTGGTGCTCCTATGCTGGGGCGGACCTCGCCGGCGTCTCGCGTCTCCAGTACCCGCCCAACGCCCGCATCATCCGGGTGATGTGCACCGGGATGATCCACCCGAATCTCGTGGTGGAC
>VGFB01000959.1 GCA_016869015.1 Armatimonadota bacterium | reverse complement strand
AGCTGAGGGCAAAGCAGCCGGTGACCGGCACCCAGATGGGCTACACGCCGCCGCAGACCCATGCCGCCATGGAGTACATCGACGTGCACGCCTACTGGCACCACCCCTGGTTCCCCGGTCGCCCCTGGGACGGGAACAACTGGTGGGTCACCAATCGGCCGATGACCGACTCCCCGGGCGGCACGCTCACGGGCCTGGCGAACCGCCGCGTGGCCGGGAAGCCCTACACCGTCAGCGAGTACAACCACCCCGCTCCGAACACCTACGGCTCCGAAGCCTTCATCCTCCTGGCCGCCTACGGCGCGCTGCAGGACTGGGACGGCCTGTTCCAGTTTGCCTACAATCACAACGACCAGTGGGAGGTCCACAAGGTCCCCGGCTTCTTTGATCTCAAGTCCCACATCACGCAGCTCGTGACGCTGCCGGCGGCCGCGGCGCTCTTCCGGCGCGGCGACGTGGAGGCGGCCCGGGAGGTCGCCCTCGCCCACACGACGGCAGAGGCGGTCGTCGCACGGGGGATCGTGAACCCGGCCGTCGGCGGGTACGCGACGGCCTACGGAGTGAACGATCGGACGGCGCTGAGCCATCGCGTGGCGGTCGCCCTGGGTGAGGGCGCTCCGCGAACCGAGGGTCCCTCGCGACCGATCTGCCCCGAGGACGGCGTCTACGCCTCGGACACGGGGCAGCTGCTCTGGCGGCGGAGCGAGCGGGACACCGGGCGGGTTACGATCGACACGCCGCGGTCGAAGGCCGTCGTGGGCGCCGTGACGGAGGCGGTCGTCGACCTGGGAGGCGTCACTGTCGCCGTTGGGGAGACGCGGCAGAACTGGGCGGCCGTCACTGTCACGGCGATGGACGGGGCCGACTTCGCCGCGCCCGGTCGGATCCTCGTGACGGCGACCGGGTACTTCGAGAACCCCGGCTGGGGCTGGGAAGCCGAGGGCGATCGCGTGACGGTGCGGAGCCAGTGGGGCGACGAGCCCTCGATGGCCGAGGGCATTCCCGCCACGATCACGCTCCCGGCGGCGGCGGCGCGGGTGAAGGCCTACGCGTTGGACGGCTCCGGCGGCCGGGCGGGCGAGGTGACTGTGGAGGGCGGCGAGCGGGCGGCGGTGCGGCTCGGCCCCCAGCACCGAACCCTGTGGTACGAGGTGGTCGTCGAGTAGCCAGGCCCCCGGCCGCCTGTGATGACGGTCACGGCCGCCGGGCGGGCGCTGATGAAACCTCTACAGCCCGTAGGAGGTCATTATCACTGTGCCGGACCGCACTACTCCCCCTGCCGCTCACGGACGGGCCCTGACAGCGCCTAGGCGGATGTGGTCCGGCACACTGCTCTCCCCGAGTGAACCCAAACCGCCCAACGAGCGTCCAGCGAAACAACGCAGCCCCGGTGCCCGCCGCCGAGGCGGGTGCATGGAACCCTGCCCTGGGCGAGAGCGTTGTACGGAGGGACCGCGGCTGAGGTTCTCTTGACGGGTACGCACCGATCGCCTTGCGACGCGGATCCCGGTATCCGTCGCGTGGGCGGGTGGGCCACGCGGCGGATCTTCTCAGAAAGGGTGCTCGGCGAGTTCTCTGGCGAGTCCGCACGACGCACCTGCCTGTTGGTGCGCGGGTGAATGCTCTATTGGGGCTGACCCGGGCGGGCTGGCCCGGTCAAACACAACTGCAAGACCGGCGCCGACTGCCCTGAAGGGGCCCCGTGCGCCGAAGAGCCTCAGCGACGCCGCTGAGCCATCACAAGGACCCAGGCGATGGCGCTTGGAACGGGGACTGCGACCTGACCTGGCAGCGCAGCCCTGAGACGATAGGAGGCGAGTGACTTGTCACATCCTACGATCCTGTGTATTGAGGATGAGGAGGCGGCCTGCCAGCAGGTCCGCGGTGCACTGGGGAAGGAGGGGTTCGAGCTCCGCTTTGCCGCCAGCGGCGCGGAGGGCGTCGAAGAGGCGCGCCGGCTGCGGCCCGACTTGATCCTGCTGGATCTGGTCCTGCCGGAGGTTGGTGGGCTGGAGGTCTGCCGTCGGATTCGCGGCGAGATGAATGTCCCGATCATCATGCTCACCGTGAAGGGGGAGGAGGTCGACCGGGTCGTCGGCCTCGAGATCGGCGCCGACGACTACATCGCGAAGCCCTACAGCCCCCGCGAGTTGGTCGCGAGGGTCCGCGCGATGCTGCGGCGCTCCGCGCTCATCAAGGAGGCCGCCGAGCGTCAGAAGACGCTGAGCTTCCCCGGGCTGGAGATCGACCTGCCGACCCGAACCGTCAAGGCCGACGGCGAGTCGGTCCACCTGACACCCAAGGAGTTCGATCTGCTCTACCACCTCGCGTCACAGCCCAGGCACGTCTTCTCGCGCGAGCAGATCCTCGAGCAGGTGTGGGGCTACCAGACCCGCGGCGGCGATCTGCGCACGGTTGACACCCACATCAAGCGTCTGCGCAAGAAGCTGCAGGAGGGCCGCGGGGATCACCCGTGGAGCATGGCGACGGTCTGGGGCGTCGGCTACAAGTTCGACGTCGCTCCCTAGTGCCTTGTCAGCCGTGAAGCCTCGGGTCGTTCTCGCGTCCAGGAGGACAGGCATTCCTGCCTGTCCTCGCCTGGAACCCGAGGTCTGTGCGGACAGGCAGGAATGCCTGTCCTCCCGGGAACCCAACGAATGACGCTTGACAGAGCACCAGTGCCCTGTCAGCCGTGAAGCCTCGGGTCGTTCTCGCGTCCAGGAGGACAGGCATTCCTGCCTGTCC
>VGFB01000958.1 GCA_016869015.1 Armatimonadota bacterium | reverse complement strand
GCCGTCAGCAGCAGCAGCCCCGGCGCGTCCCGGTCTAGGCGCCCCACCGGGTACACCCGCCGTGCCACGTCCGGATCGAGCAGCGCCATTACGGTCCGCCGTCCGCGCGGGTCACTGCGGCTCGACAGGTAGCCGGCCGGCTTGTGCAGCACCAGGTGCAGCGAACCGGAGGGCGGCTCGATCGGTCGCCCGTCAAGCCGCACCTGATCGCGAGTCGGGTCGACCCTCAGCCCCGGGTGCAGAACCGGGCTGCGGTTGACCGTCACCCTCCCGCTCTTCACGAGCTCGGCGCACCTTCGCCGCGATCCGGCGCCGGCGCGCGCCAGAAGCTGCTGCAACTGCTCCATTGACCAACACCGCCCCAATGACTGCCAGCGCGAGCACGCTGAGCGCCAAGGCGCCTGCGTGGTCCCCCAACTTCGCCGCGAGCGACCGGGGGACATCCTCAACGGCCACCAGCGTGGCGCTCACCTGCGTGCCGTCCAGCCGACCGACGACCATCTCGCCGACCTCATCGCCGCGAGTGATGGGAGCCTCGGTGTACGCCTCCGACACCCGCGGCGTCGGCAGCGGCTGCGCGAGCGGCAGGACGAGGTCGATGGATGACCGCGCAACAGCCCGCGCGCGCGGCGCGCGGCCGTTGACGATGTGAACGTCGACCGCGGTGACGTCTGCCGTCACGACCTCCACGCGGCGGAAGTGCTCGAAACCCCAGCTCAGTAGCGCCCGACCATCCGCCCAGCAGTCGTCGCACCCCAACACGACGGCCAGCAGCTGCCAGCCGTCCTGCGTCGCCGACGCGCACAAGCAGCGCCCCGCTGCGCGCGTGTAGCCGGTCTTCACTCCGTCCGCTCGATCCCAGTGCTCTGGGTGGCCGTGGCGCAAGAGGCGATTAGTGGTCAAGACCTCGCGCGTCAGCGGCTCCTTTGCCTTCGGACGCCGAATCGAGAAGCGAGCCCTCTCCAAGGCCACGGTCCGGCGCACGTCCTCATGGTCCAGGGCCTCGCGAGCGATCGTGGCCAGGTCCCGGGCGGAGCTCAGGTGCCCCGCCGCCGGGAGGCCATGGGGGTTCGCAAAGTGAGTGTGCCTCAGGCCGAGCTCGCGCGCGCGAGCGTTCATCCTGGCCACGAACGCCGGCTCGGAGCCGGCAACGGCCTCCGCTAGCGCCACGCTGGCATCGTTGGCCGACTGCACCAGAGCCGCCGCCAGCAGATCGCGCAGGCGCAACTGGTCGCCGGCCTCCAACTGCGCGGATGCCTCGCCTGTTTCGGCGGCCCGCTTGGAAACGGTGACCATGCGGTCCAGGTCCCCGGCCTCCGCCGTAAGCAGCGCCGTCATGAGCTTGGTCAAACTCGCCGGCTCGCGCGGCAGATCGGCGCCGGACTCATGCAGCACCTGGCCGGTGCCGACGTCGATCAGAATCGCGGCCTCCGCCGACAACTGCGGCCCCGCACCCTCCCCGGTGACCGTCGCCGGCTGCCGGGAGTCGATGACAGGCGCCCCCAGTGCGGGCCCAACGGAAGCGGCGAGTGCCAGAATGGCAACGGCGGCGGCCAGGCTACGCATGATCTCCCGGACGACTTGGGCGGGAAGTCCCCTCCGTCAGGGCTCCTCGGCCCCCTCGGCGGACTCCGGCTCGAAACCCTCGGGTTCCAGTGGTTCGTCCAACGGTTCGCCCTCGACCTCCCCCTCGACCTCCTCCGCCCCAAGGTCATCGCCCGTCTGCGAGACGCCGTGCAGCACCATCGGGGTCTCGTGCAGCACCGCGGTGCGGAGCGCCTCCAGGTTCGGTAGCTCCCGCAGGTCCCGCAACCCGAAGCTGGTGAGGAAGTGCGGCGTCGTGCCGTAGAGCAGCGGCCGCCCGACCGCGTCCTTCCGTCCGACGGTCGTCACCAGGCCCTTCTCCACGAGGCTCGCGACGGCGTGCTGGGAGTTGACACCCCGAATGCTGTCGATCTCCGGACGCGTCATCGGCTGCCGATAGGCGATGATCGCGAGTGTCTCGAGAGCCTGGGCGCTCAGCCGGGCCGGCGCGGGCTGGAGCAGGCGATGCACATAGCTCGCGTACTCCGGGCGAGTCGCGAGCTGGTACCCGCCCGCGATCTCCACGACCTGCAGGCCGCTGTCGACCAGCATTCCGCGCAGGCGCTCGACCCCCTGCTCCAGCCGCTCCTGCTCGGCCGCCAGAACCTCGCAGAGCCGAGAACCCGGCAGCGTCTCCGGGCTGGCGAATAGGACACACTCGATGGCTCGGGCGAGATCGTCGACGGAGTCCACTAGTTACAGCTCACAGTCGTGAGTGATGGCCGGGCGGATGCCCCGGCGGGTACCACAGAAACGGCGGCGCCCCTGGGGCCGCCGGCGCCGCCGAGGGAGGGCCGACAGCTCACGCGGCCAGGCGCACGAGGATGGGGCCGTTCGGCTCCTCCTGCACCACCAGAATCCGTCGCCGGCGGATCAGCTCCAGCACGGCGAGAAACGTCATGACCACGACGACCCGCGTGGTCGGGAAGGTGACCAGGTCGTAGAAGGTCAGCGGACGGTCCGGGTCCTGCTGGAGCAACGCCATGATGGCGTGCAGTCGATCCCGAACCGTGACCGTCTCGCGGGGGACCGTGGCGATCGGCGCGGTGCTGGCGCGCCCCAGCAGCTCCTGGAAGACGGCCAACAGGTCGAAGACCGACACGTCCTCCAGCAGGATCGGCCCGCTGTGCAGCTCCGGGTCCACATTCTCGGCCCGCAGGTAGATC
>VGFB01000957.1 GCA_016869015.1 Armatimonadota bacterium | reverse complement strand
AGTACAAGGGCAACTACATCGACTCCCACGACCTCATCACGCTGATGCAGCCGGAGATGCGCGAACAGCTCGTGATCGAGCGCCACGCGCCCGCGGGTTGGCGGCGGTACATGACCGAGAACGCGCTCTTCCTGGAGGAGGCCAACGCTCCCGAGCCGTATGCCACCGCCATCCGCGAGCAGCCGGAGCGCTGGGTCGCCAAGTACTGGCTGCGGCTATACCCCTTCTACCTGAACAAGGGCTTCGACGGCGTCTGCGACGGCTCGCTGCGCAACCCGGGGGACTGGAAGGAGTGTTGGGAGGCGAAGTTCGCCGAGACGGGAGACGAGGCGCACTTGCAGTCGATGCTGCCCCTGCAGCGCATGGCGGCCCTCTTCGAGGGGGCGCGGGACGTGCCCCCCGACCGCCTGATCCAGCTGCGCCCCCGCGTGCGACAGCTCACCGGGCAGGACAAGCTCGTCTTCGGGACCGAGGGCGCGCGGATCCTGACCGACGTTCCGGAGCGCGAGAACGTCGGCCCCTGGGACCCGGCCAGGGTGAAGCCGCGGCCGCTAACCTACCGCGACGTGTTCTGCCTCCTCCCGTTCCAGATCGACGACTCGACCCTCGCCCTGGGCGCCTACATCCAGACGCGCAACATCCTGGAGGACGTGGCCGACGCCGGCCGCTATGCAATCGCCCTCCCCGGCCTGAAGACCGACGCGGGCCACGTGAGGGTCCACGATCCACTGAACGACGCGGACGTTCCCGCCGAGGTCACGGCTACGGGCGGAACCCTCACGGTGACGCTGACCCTGACCGACTGTCCGGCGTGGATCATCCTGGGGAACGTCGACGGCCCGCGCGGGGGAGGGCCGATCACCGCGACCGAGGGGACCCCGCCGTATCCGTAACACCAAACCACCGAGGCTGCGTGTTGCGGAAGAAGTCGCGGACCTCCACAAGGTCCTGGGGCTTGTAGGGCAGGTCGTCGAAGCGGCGCATGAGGTCGCGGGCGACCTCCCTCCAGAGTTGCTTCCCCGTGAGCGGCTTGCCGTCAGAGCCCGGCACCTCGAAGAAGCGTTCAGAGAGGACGGAGCCGATCAGGCCATGCCCGTCCATGCGGGTAAGCCACTCGCCGCGCCCGAACTGCAGAGCCGCGTGCCCGATCTCCCCGACGAGCGTGTCCAGGTTCCCCCGGAACCTGCCGCGCAGCCATTCCGCAGAGAGCACCTCCTCCTTTGCCTGCGCAACCGCCTGCCAGTCGTTCGCCCCGAGGAGCGAGGCTTCTGCCTTGGCGGCGTCGGCGAACGAGTCACCGACCCACGGGAGCTTCGGCACGTGCCAGGAGCGGAAACGGAAGCGCAACTCCTTCACGACAAGGTTCGCCGCGTCATAGAAGACCCGTCGTTGTGCCTCCCTCAACAGGCCGCTCGCCAGCCCGTCCCCATCTCCCTGGAAACACAGGGCCTGGGAAACGAACTCCGGCTCAAGGAAGTAGTTCTCGAAGTCGTGCCGACGCCAGATGAGATGGCAGCCCGCAGAGAACGGTCCACCTTCCCACGTCGCCTCGACCTCATCGTCCGGGCGGTAGTCTCGGTCGATGACCGAATAGCACTGTGTACAGGCGGACTCGTCGCTCGACGCGTCCTCCTCCCAGGTGAGAGCGTGGACGGCCGCCATGACGTTCTCACACCCGCCCACCGGCCGCACGTCCACACCGTAGCGCCCGAGCAGGTGACCAAGAACGTGGGGATCAAAGGCAAACTCATCTTTGCCCTCGACGAACAGCCGTCGCTCCGTGCCGAGGCTGAAGGCCTCCGGGCGCATGGGCTCGGGCTCGATCATCTGTCGCTCCCCTGGGGCTTCAGGACCCGCAGACGGTCCCGCTCCACCGACCGCGCGATGCGCTGCGAGTGCGTCGCGATGATGTACTGATTCTGCGGCGCCAACTGGAACAGCGTGCGCATGAAGTCGTCGTGCCACTCCTGGTGCAGATGCAGCTCCGGCTCGTCGATGAGCACCACCGACGGGAAGTCCCGCGTGGCCTGCCAGACCAGAAACGGCGTCGAGATGATCTCCTTCTGCCCGGAGGAGAGAGCGTCGAACAGCATGGACGGAGCCTCGGCGCCCTGAGCCACCAGCAGATCGAGAGTGTTGGCGTCGTCCGGGCCGCTCTGGAGCTTACGCCGGTAGGCGCCCGCGAACTCCATCAGGGACTCGTCGAGCTGCTCCAGGACGTCGGCGGCAACGTCCGGCGTTTCCGCGCCCTCCAGCAGGTCCGACTGTGCCAGCAACGTCCGCAGCACACGGAACTTGAAGACGCTCATGCGCTCGGTCCGCCCCGGTCGGCGAGGCCCCATTATGTCCGCGAGTTCCAGAGGCAGCGGGATGACCTTGCGGTAGCTGTGGAAGTAGAGCACCGGCGGCGCGACGAGGGGGTTGTCGCTCCGGCCTGCCAGCGTCTCGCCGAGCGCCCCTGACGAGTCCTCGCGGGCGCGAGCAGCGATGAGGTCGGTGTATGCTTCCCACGGCGGCCCTGTCCGTATGCCCTCTGGGAAGGCACCGGCGGACAGCGCACCCGACTCGTCTCCGAGGACGACGTCGAGCTGCAGAAGCGCTCTCTCGGCTCCCGTGTGTATGAGGCGCCGGGCGTCCTGCGTGCCGACCGAGTGGCGCCTCCCTTGCGCCAACATCCCCAGACATATCCCCTCTAGCAGCGATGTCTTGCCCACGCCGTTGCTGCTGCCGATGACGATGACGTCGGGGTCATCGGCCGCG
>VGFB01000956.1 GCA_016869015.1 Armatimonadota bacterium | reverse complement strand
GACTCCCCATGCCGAAGAGATAGAAGGAGCCCGGCACTTCGCCCCCCAGTCGTGCAACTGAGAACCCACCGCTGCGAACTGCCGCTCAGCTCCCCGTGCTGGAGTAGGACCTCAGCGCGAAGAACCAGAACGCCCGGGCGAAAAGGAGCGCCGCGACGGCGATCCCCATGCCGGCCAGCGCCACGAGCGGGCTCCCCCGGTGCTGGAGCGTCTGCGCGGGGACGCTGGCGATGAAGATGAGAGGCACCACATAGGTGAAGGTGATGCGCAGAGCCTTCGGGTACACGTCCGCGGGCAAGCGCATCACGTCGAAGAGGCCGTAGACGAGCCCTCCCATGTCGGCGCGCACGAACCAGATGGTGCTCGAGGCGAGGACGAAGGACACGGCGTACAGGATCGCGATGCCTGAGAGGGTCCCGCCCAGGTACAGTAGCGTGTCCCCCCAGACGAAGGGCCCGCGCGCGCCCGTCGCGACCAGCGCCACCCCCGGGATCAGCAGCCCCAGCGCCGACAGCCGCAGGTACCGCGCGCTTACGAGGAACTGGCTGTCCACGGGTCTGGTGAGGATGAAGTCGAGGGTCCCCTCCCGCACGTACGAGCCGATCCGCCACATGTTCGTCTCGAAGAGGCACTGCGTGACCCCCTGGACCAGCATGAAGGTGCCCACCAGCACATGGATGTCGCGCTGCTCCCACGCGCCCAGGGCCTGAACCCGCGCGACCACGGTGGAGAGGAACAGCAGCATCACCAGGCTCCAGCCGTAGCCGCTGACCAGCGACAGCACGAAGCTCGCCCGGAACATCATCTCCCGCGCCACGCAGTTGCGCAGGATCGCCAGCATCAGGTTGGCGTAGTATCTCATCCGCCCCACCCCTCGTACTTCCGCGTACCTGACCGCCACAGAAGCAGCAGGATGAGGGCCAGCGCGGCGACCCAGCCGACCTGCATGAGCACGCCCTCGTAGATCTCCGCGACCGGGACCTTCCCCAGCAGCACGCGCACCGGGAAGTAGCTGCCCCAGCGGTGCGGCATGGCAAACGCCACCTGCCGCAGGGCACTGGGCAGCAGCTCCAAGGGCAGCAGCGCCCCGGAGAGCACGCCGCCCAGCGACCACCAGAGCTCGAACACGCCGCTCGACTCGATCGTCCAGAGCGACAGGCACCCCAGGCACGCGCCGATCAGCGAGAGGATCGCGTAGGCCAGCAGGAATGAGAGCAGGAAGCCCAACCACGCGAGGGGGCTGAGGTGCGGGACGACGACGTGCTGCCGGAACAGGAACAGCAGCAGCGCGAACACCGGCAGTCCCACGGTGGCCTTGGCGACCAGCCATCCGGTCTCCTTGCACATGACCAGCAGCGGGTAGGAGATGGGGCGCGTGAGTTGGGGCGTCAGGCGACCGTCGCGGATCTCCCAGTTCATCGTGAACTCGGCGTGGCTGGTCAGCGCCCCCGCGATGATCCCGGTCAGCAGGTAGTACGTCACCATGTCGTTGAGGCTGTAGCCCTCGACCGACGGCTGCGTTCGGTAGGCCGCCTGCCAGACGAGGATCATCACCACCGAGGGCACGAAGTCGACCAGCATCCACACGATGGCCGTCGCGCGATAGGCGAAGGCATCCTGGGCGCTGAAGACCGCCGCCGACCAGTACTTCCGCAGGCCGAGCCCCGGCCGGGGGCGCGCGAGAACGGCGCTCATGGCGCAGGCTCCTCGAGGGCCGCGGAGCGCTCCTGGAACAGCCCCCGCACCACCTCCTCGGCGCTGGTCTCGGCGATGGAGATATCGGCCACCGGCAGCTCGCGCAAGAGGTCGGCCGCGACCTGGGGCACCCGGTCCCGCGGGACGCGCAACGTCGCCCGCGCGCCGTCGCACTCGGCGATCTCCCCGAACCGGTCGCAGGTTTCGGGGGCGACGGTCTGCGTGAACTGCACGTCGATCAGCTTGTGGGTCGCGTGTTTCTGCACGAGGTCCCGCAGCGCCCCGTCATACATGATCCGCCCGTGGTCGATGATGATGGCGCGCTTGCAGAGCTCTTCCACGTCGCGCATGTAGTGGCTGGTGAGGATCGTGGTGACCCCGGTCCGCCGGCTGTACTCCCCCACGAACTCGCGCAGCCGCTTCTGGGTCACCACATCCAGTCCGATGGTCGGCTCATCCAGGAACAGCACCTCGGGCCCGTGCAGCAGCGACCCGACCAGCTCGCACTTCATCCGCTCCCCGAGGCTCAGCTTCCGCAGCGGCTGAGTCGTCAGGTCCTCGAGCCCGAAGAGCGCGGTCAGCTCGTCCAGGCGGGCGCGGAAATCGGCCTCGGGGATGCGGTAGATGTCGCGGTTCAGGATGAAGGAGTCCATCGCGGGCAGGTCCCACCACAGCTGGTTCTTCTGGCCCATCACGATGGAGATGCGCCGCTGGAAGTCCGCCTCGCGTCGCCAGGGCGCGTGGCCCAGCACCGCGGCCGTCCCCGAGGTCGGGTGCAGGATGCCCGAGAGCAGCTTCAGAGTTGTCGTCTTCCCGGCGCCGTTGGGGCCCAGGAAGCCGACCAGCTCGCCTCGCTCAATGCGGAAGGACACGCGGTCGACGGCCGTCTTCGCGGCGAACTCGCGCCGCACGAAGCTCCGCAGGGACCCAAGGAAGCCCTCGCCCTTCCGGTAGGTGCTGAAGACGCGCGTGAGGTGGTCGACCTGGATGACCGGAGCGTTGTCAGGCATTCCGCCATCCTAACGGCCTGCCACCCGCCTGTCAATCCGCCCCCATGGCGGGGGTGC
>VGFB01000955.1 GCA_016869015.1 Armatimonadota bacterium | reverse complement strand
CCGCGGCGGACGCCCACGGCGTGAAGCTGATGGAGGCCTTCATGTATCGTTGCCATCCGCAGACGGCGAAGCTGAGGGAGCTCGTGCAGTCCGGCCGCATCGGGGACCTGCGGATCATCCACTCCACCTTCTCGTTCTCCATCGGCGACCCGACCAACATCCGCCTCAGCAAGCCCCTCCACGGGGGCGCGCTGATGGACGTGGGCTGCTACTGCACGAATCTGTCCCGCTTCGTTGCCGGGTCAGAGCCGACGGCCGTCTTCGCCGGGGCCCGGTTCGGCGACGAGAGCGGCGTCGACGAGAACTTCGCGGGCACGCTGGTCTTCCCGGGCGGTGTCTTCGGCCAGTTCGATGTCGGAGTGAAGAGCGCCGGACGCAGCGGCGCCGAGATCGTCGGTAGCACGGGCCGCATCGAGGTCGCGGCGCCCTGGAAGCCGGGAAACACGTCGACGATCATCGTCCACGACGCTTCCGGCCGCGAGGAGATCACGATCGCCGGCGCAAGCCCCTACGTACTGCAGGTCGAGCACTTCGGCCGCGTCGTCACCGAGGGGGAGGCGCCCCTCCTCTCCCGCGAGGACAGCCTCGGCAACATGGCCGCCATCTGCGCGCTGCTGAGCTCGGCGAGGTCCGGGGCAGCGGTCGCGCTCTGAAAATCGTGCGGGGTCTTTTTTTCCGGCCGGCAGGAACTCCCTCGCGGACGGCGAATTGGTGATGTGATGTCAGGTAGGGACTCGGGACTTGTGACGTGGACCTTGTGACTCGGACTGGTCGTTGATCGGGCGGCGCGCCGCCCAGGAGACCCCCGGGAGCCAGGAACTCCACGGGCTGCATGAAGCAGACGACGTAGCCGAGCCCGGGCACGTTTCCCCGGCACAACTTGGGACGCGAGAGAACGGGGAGCGGCCGCTACGCTCCCCGTTCTGCACGCCAAGTCCGCATGGTTCTCAACGTACAGTGTGGGAGGACTCTTTCCATCCGCCCGCGAATACGCAGCTTCCCTTGGACACTCTCGACCTCTCCGAGACAACTACCGCCGGGGCGCGTGCGGTGAGCCCGGCAGGCGACGGGCTGACGACGCGCGGCCTAGCCATCGGCGCCGTGTGCGCCGTTGCGCTGGGCCTGGGCTGCTCGTACGCGACCATGGTCCTGCGCGGGTCGTACATGGACCTGGACTTCAGCACCCCTGGCGCGCTGTTCATCCTGTCTGTGCTGGTGCTGGTGAGCGGCGGCATCCTCCGCCGCATCGCCCCGGCTCTCGCCCTGACCCCCGCCGAGCTGACGACGGCGTACATCATGCTTCTCGCGGCCTCTGCGATCCCCACGATGGGCCTCGTCGGCCAGATCATCCCCCTGCAGGCGGCGCCCTTCTACTTCGCGACCCCTGAGAACAAGTGGGAGGCCACCCTTCACCCCTACCTCCCCCGCTGGGCGAGCGTGCACGACCCGCTGGCCGTGACCGGCCTCTTCGAGGGCTGGGCGAAGGGTGCCGTGGTGCCCTGGAAGGTGTGGGCGGGGCCGCTGCTCGCCTGGATTCCGATGATCGGGGCCCTGCACTTCGCCATGATCTGCGTCATGGTGATCTTCCGCAAGCAGTGGGTCGACCACGAGCGCCTGCCCTACCCGGTCACGCAGCTCCCCCTCGCGATGGCGACCGGACAGGATAGCGGCGCGGCGCAGCCCTTCTTCCGGCAGCCCATCATGTGGATCGGCTTCGCCGTGCCCCTCATCTATGCGTCCTTCATCGGCCTGCACCACTACTTCCCCCAGGTGCCCCTGCTACAGGTGGCCTGGATGTTCCCGGCCTTCCGCCGGCGGGTCACGCTCATCCTGCGGCTCAGCTTCCCGATGCTCGGCTTCTTCTACCTCGTGCCCCTGGACACGCTCTTCTCCCTGTGGGTGCTGAACCTGGTCTTTCTCTCCTTGCGGGGCGTCCTGGGCATCCTGGGCCTGGAGCTGCGCGAAACGCTCATCTTCGGGACGAACTCCGCCATGTTTGCCCATGTGGGGTTCGGCGCCATGCTGGCTCTCGTGGTGGCCGGACTGAAGGTGGGGCGTTTCCACCTGGGCGACGTCTGGCGCAAGGCCGTCGGTCGCGCGCCCGAGGTCGACGACTCGGGAGAGATGATCTCCTACCGCGCGGCGCTGGTGGGGTTGGCCGTATGCCTGGTGGTGATGGCCGTGTGGCTGAACCTGTCGGGGATGCCGCTGCTGCTCACGGTGCCCTTCCTGCTCATCGCCTTCACGCTCTTCTTCGGGTTGACCCGCATCGTCGCCGAGATGGGCGTCGCCGAGGCGGTTGCCTCAGCGATCGCGCCGGGGATGTCCGTCTCCCTGTTCGGTTGCCAGCCCTTCGGCCAGTCGGGCATCGCCGCCCTGGGCCTCAGCCACATCTGGAACTCGGACATCCGCACCTTCGTGATGGCCTCGACGGCCCACGGCCTCAAGCTCGCCTCGGGCGTAGGGCTCCGGGGGCCGCGACTGCTGTTCGGCATGATCCTGGCGATCGTCCTCGCCACGGGGGCCTCGCTGGTCGTCACCTTGCGGCAGGCCTACCTGGAGGGCGGGCTTACGCTGAACAGCTGGTTCTTCGCGGGCGGGCCCCGCTCGATCTGGACGTGGACCAACGACCGGCTCGCCAATCCGACCGGCCCCAACTGGGGCGGCACCGCCATCACCGCTGCCGGCGCCGCCGCGTACCTCCTCTTCACCTTCATGCGACAGCGGTTCGCGTGGTGGCCCTTCCACCCGGTGGCGCTGTGC
>VGFB01000954.1 GCA_016869015.1 Armatimonadota bacterium | reverse complement strand
GGCGTCGGTCGTCATTGAGACGCCGCATCGGGGGGCGTTCACCCCGCTCCTGGAATGTGAGTTCGACCTGGCCTACACGCCGCTGCTCCTGTGGCGGCACGGCCGAGGCGAGGTGCTCTTTTCCCAGCTGGACCTCACAGGACGCCTGGGCGCAGAGCCCGCGGCCGACCGGGTCGCCCGCAACCTCCTGCGGGCCCTCGACTCCCCCGCGGAGGCCCCGCCGCCGCGGGAGGTGACGCTGCTCGGCGACGATGCGGAGGCCAGGGAGCTGCTGAACGGCCTCGGGCTGGCATGGCGGCCCCACAATGACGGCCCGCTACCGGAGGCTGACCTCGTCGTCGTGGCGGCGGCGGCTCCGGAATCCGGTCGCGAACTGGCGCCGTTCGTGGCGCGGGGCGGGACGGTGCTGTTCCTGCCGCAGAGCGCGCAGAGCCTGGCCGCGGCCCGTCTGCCCTGGCCCCTGCCGCTGACCGCGGTGCGCGAGGCGCGCATCGAGCCTGCGTCCCTGGGAGCTGACCCGCTGCTGCGCGGCATCGGCCCTCAACTCGTGCACTGGCGCACATTCATCGAGGGCGACGCCTTCGAGGAGGCGGGCCTCCCGGCCGGGGCGGAGCGACTGCTGGACGGCCGGCTGCTGCGCATTCCACAGGGAGCGGGGCAGTGGGTCTTCTGCCGGATCGACGAACGACGGATGGGGGATGGCGACTACCTGCGGCGGACGCGCTGGAACGCCCGGAAGCTCTACCGGCAGCTGCTGACCAACCTGGGCGCCGCGACCGACGAGGGGATCACGGCGCAGTTGCTGACCCCGCAGCGATTCGCGCCGATGCGCGAGGTGACGACCTGGCAGGTGCTGCAGGAGACGGCTTCCATTCCCGTCGAGGCGACGCCGGAGAACGCCCTGCCCGGGCTGGCAGCGCCCCTGGGGGCGGAGGCGTGGGTGGCGAACCCGGTGGCGGAGGGCCGGCGGGACTTCGTCTGGAGGCTCCGCGCGGCGGACAAGAACGGCTACCTCAACCTGACCGCCGTGTCACCGCCCAAGCTCGGGCAGGTGGGTCATGCCGTGACGCACGTCTACAGCAGCGCGGCGCGGGAGGCCACCTTTGCCGTCTCCGCCGACTATTGGCTGGTGTTCCGGGTGAACGGCGCCATGGTGCTGGACCAGAGCCGGGATCCCCGGCCGCGGGGGGCGCCGCGACCGGGTGAGTTCGCCTTCCGCGCGCCGCTGCGGGCCGGCTGGAACCGCCTTGAGGCGCGGGTGGCCTCCGGCAGCGCCGGCTTCGGGTTCTGGTGCGGACTGAGCGACCCCGGCGACCTGCGCGTCTCCCCCACTCCGACCGCCCCCGCCTGGGAGCCCGCGGCGACGCCGGCGCCCGCCGACCTGCGGGACGAGCCGATCACGTCGGGCGCGCCACTCCTCTACACCGAACCCCTCTTGCGGGAGGATGACCCGTATGGCTTCACCGCGTGGTAGAGCGTGGGTCTTGGGCCTGACACTGCTGCCGGTGACGGCCCTCTCGGGGCTCGGGCTCCGGCCGGCCGCGGCCCAGGAGCGGACGCTGCTGGAGGAGACCTTCGGGGGGAAGGAGCCCGGCAGCCGCCCCGGCCCCTGGGTCTACTTCGCCGACGAGGGGAACGAGGCGGTCGTGGCGGAGGCGCCGGACCTCCCCGGCAGCTGCCTGCGGCTGACGCGCTCGGGGGGCACCGTCTGGAAGCCGATGGTCAGCGGGTGGGCCAGCGGCGAGGCGGACAGCCCGCTGCAACTGGAGCTCGACTGGTACCTGCCGGCCCTGTCGGAGGGCGAGGATCCCGTCCTGTTCGTGACCATCCGCGGTGACGGGAACATCGGCACAGTCACCGTTGCGCTGGGCGGCCCCGGCGGTGTCGCCGTACCCCAGGGCGGCGGGGAGTGGGCGCCGCTCGGCTTCCCGCTGCGTGCCGGCGTGTGGGGACGTCTCGTGGTCAAGACGGACCCGATCAGTCGCCGGGCCGAAGGCGCCTTCGATGTAACCGTCTCGCAGGGCGACGAACGCGCGGAGTACCCGAACATCCCCTTCCGGCCGAACTGGCAGGGGGACCATGCGGCGGAGCTGTGGCACAGCCCGACGTTCCAGGTCGGCGGCGGAAGCCCCGAACGTCCACGAGAGGCGCATCTCAGGAACGTGAAGCTCTCGACGGCGTCGCCCCGTGAGTTCCGCTAGAGCGGCACGTCGCTCAGCGCGGTCCGTAGTGAGGCGGAGCGGCTCCGAGCTCGTGGGCGCCGAGGTCCGGCGCGGCGCCGGCAAAGCCGTCGTTCACGCCCGGCAGGGGCTCTCCCGCGTCGATGGCCGCAGTGCCCGCGGCCAGGCGCAGGTCGGGGGGCGGCGTCACCTGCGCCTCGAAGCTCGCGGGCGGCTGCACGCCGCTCGCGAAGAGCGTGGACGGGTCCACCAGCACGGCATGGTGGTACACAAGCGCGCTCTGAAGCACCTCATCAAGGCTCCCGTACCGTGCGCCGTTCCACTTGAGGAACTTGCCCCACGGGCCGCCGCCGAAACCGTCATAGTCGAAGTCGCACTCCACCATCGGCGCCGTGGACTCGTAGGCGTAGTTGGCGGTCGTGCCGATGAAGAGGTTGTTGCGCGACACGCAGTTGCGTACCGGCTCGTTCGTCATCAGCACCAGCGGCATACCGCTCTTGACGGAGGTGTTGTGGAACAGCAGCGCCCCGGAGGGGCTGTTGTGGAGTTTGAAGGTCTCCTCCTGGACGTTGTACAGGACGTT
>VGFB01000953.1 GCA_016869015.1 Armatimonadota bacterium | reverse complement strand
CCCGTGCTGATGCGCGTACCCGAGGGCTTCGCACGCCTGAACGCCGACCTCCGCGGCCTTATGCACGGGAAGGGGGGCGTAGTTGCGGATGATGGCCTTCAGGTCGGGCTCCGGGAGGTACTCCATCACGATGAAGTAGTCTCCGTCGTCGGCCCCCGTGTCGAAGATCTGAGCGATGCTGGGGTGTGAGAGCCGCGCGGCCGCCTGCGCCTCCGCCCGGAAGCGGCCCACGAACTCCTCGTCCGAAGCCAGCTCCCGGTGCAGAACCTTCACCGCCACCCGTCGCTCCAGCGAGCGGTCGAAGGCCCGGTACACCACGGCCATGCCGCCGCGACCCAGTTCCTCCTCGACCTGGTACCGCCCGCCCAGAAGCCTGCCCTTCATAAGCCTACTCCCGAGGCCGCCCCCGGTCCGAAGGCGGGTGGATCGCCGCGCGACTACCGCAGCAGGGCCTCGATGATATCCCGCGCGATCGGCGCCGCAGCCGCCCCTCCGCTCCCGCCGTGCTCGACCACCACCGCCACCGCCACCCGCGGGGCCTGCGCCGGCGCAAAGCCGATGAACCAGGCGTGCGCATCGCCTTGGGGCGTCTGCGCAGAGCCGGTCTTGCCCGCAACCCGCAGGCTGGGGAGGCCGGCGGCTTGCCCGGTGCCCGATTCCACCGCCGACTCCATCATCCCTGCCAACAGCCGCGCCGTCGTCTCGCGGAAGGCGCGTCTCCCGATCGAAGGCTCGGTCACCTCCCGCACCCGACCGTCCGGCGACCGCACCGACCTCACCAGGTGCGGGCGCATGAGCGTCCCCCGCTGGGCGACGGCGGCCGCGATCTGCGCCGCGGAGAACGGCGTGACCAGCAGGTCGCCTTGCCCGAGGGCGTAGCTCGCGGCCGCCAGGTCATCCCGCTGCTCGGTGTTCAGCCGCCCAACCGCCAGCGTGTTCGGCGGCAGTTCGAGCGCCGGCCTGCCGAACAGACCGGTGCGCTCTGCGTAGTTAGACAGCGCCTCGGTCCCCAGCGCCTCACCCAGTTGCGCGAAGTAGGCGTTGCAGGACTGCGCGACCGCCCCCGCCAGGTTCAGGGCCCCGTGGCCCGACTCCTTCCAGCACCGCAGTTCCCGCTCCCCCACGCGCACGGAGCCCGTGCACGTGTACTCCGTGTCCACGCTCGCCGCGCCCTTCTCCAGGGCCGCCGCCGCGGTGACGATCTTGAAGATCGAGCCCGGGGGGTACAGACCTTGGACCGCGCGGTTCAGACCCGGCGAATCCGGGTCGGTGCTGAACAACTCCCAGGCCTCGTGGGTCTCGGTGATCGCGTCGGGATCGAAGGCGGGCGCCGAGGCTAGCACGAGAACTGCGCCCGTCTCCACCTCGAGGCCGACCACCGCACCCCGCAGCCCCTCCAGCCGCTCCCGAGCCAGCGCCTGGGCAGGCTCGACGATCGCCAGCTGAACATCACTCCCCACCGGCTCCGGCCCGGCCAGGAACGCCAGCAGGTCGCGCCGGTTGGCCGGTTCGTTCAGCCACGGCCGCAGCGAGAGCTGCAGGCCCGTCTGGTGGTTGTACCCCGTGAGATGGCAGTAGGTCAGGGGCGAGGCGTAGGTTCGCTCCCAGCCGCCGCGCGCCCCCGGGCGCCGTCCCAGGATCTCCTGGTCGTCGCGGGCCAGCAGCAGCCCCGGCTTGGTCCGTTTGAGCCGCGCCTCCGCCCGTCCGTTCAGCGGGTGGCTCTTCAGATCGGCCTCGCGCGCCACGACCCAGTAGCCGACGTAGAAGGGCATCGCGCAGAACGCGATCAGCGCGATGAAGGTCAGCTCCTTGATCTTGCCGCCGAGCTCAGACTGGTTCACGATGACTCCGCTTCGGACCGCTCACGCGCTCTCCGGGGCCCCGGCGGCCGCCCCCTCGGGATCGGCCCCTTCCTCGGCCGGCGACCTCCGGCCGGGCGCCTGTGGCTGCGCGCAGTCCCTCGAGACGCACAACAGCAGGCCGATGGACACGCAACTGGCCAGCACCGACGTGCCCCCGTAGCTCACAAAGGGGAACGTGATGCCTGTCAGAGGGATGAGCTTCGTCGCCCCTCCCACGATCACAAGCGCCTGCAGCGCGAACGCCGTCGACAGCGCCGCGGCCAGCAGCGACCCGAACCGGTCTCGCGAGCGCCACGCGATCGAGTAGCCGCTGTACGCCACCATGCCTGCCAGGAGCAGCAGCGCGATCACGCCGGCCAACCCCAGCTCCTCCCCTACCACGGAGACCACCAGGTCCGTGTGAGCGGCCGGGAGCTCCCCTGGGTCCGGCAGCCCGGCGCCGATCCCGGTGCCCGTCAGCCCGCCCTCGCCGAAGCAGAACAGCGACTGCGCGATCTGCCATCCGCCCCGGCTCGGGTCCGCCCACGGGTTCAGCCACGCCTCCACGCGCCGGTGGACGTGGGGGAAGAGGTGGTCCGCAGCCAGGCCCCCCCCCACGAAGAGGAGGACCCCGAGCAGCGCGTAGGTCTTGCGTCCCGTGGCCAGGTAGACCATCGCGGTGACCACTCCGAACACCAGCACCGCCGCCCCCAGGTCCCGCTGAACCACGAAAACCGCCAGCGAGAACGCCACCACGATCAGCAAGGGCGCCATGTAGCGCATCTCCGGCACCGACACCCCCAGGAACCTCGGCCCGCGCGCGACGAGCATGTCCCCCTTGGCCGCGATGTACCCGGCCAGGAACACGCACACCAGAACCTTCGCCAGCTCGGTGGGCTGAAAGGTCAAGATCCCGGGAATACCCA
>VGFB01000952.1 GCA_016869015.1 Armatimonadota bacterium | reverse complement strand
GGAGGGGTCAGGCTGGACGACGTACCTGTGGGACCGGGAGCAGGTCCTGATGGAGCTGAACAAGAACGGGACGACCACGGTGCGCTACACTCAAGCGCCGCGGGGCTACGGCGACGTGGTCAGCCAGCGGCGCAGCAGTGCGAGCACGTTCTGGCACTTCGACGCGATCGGGTCGATGCGGTTCCTGACCGCCGCCGACCAGTCGAAGGCGATCAACTACGTGTACGATGCGTTCGGGATCACGCGCTCGGTCAGCGGCACGACGACGAACCGGTTCCGCTACATCGGCAAGCTGGGCTACTACTTGGAGCCCGCCTTGGGCTGCTACTACCTCCGCCGCCGCTACTACGTCCACTGGCTCGGCCGCTTCCTCAGCAAAGACCCGGTGAGGAACGGTGGAGAGAACGTGTATGCGTACGTCAACAACCGGCCGACGAGGGGGACGGATGCGAGCGGGCTTGAGAAGCGCAAGAAGCGCTGTCGCCCTACCCGCCGTCAGCGAGCCAAGTGTCGTTGGCGCCAGATCCGGAGATGTCAGCCCTTCAAAGGTGTTCCGGGCGAGGAGATCGAGTTCTTCTGTGAGGACCCGGAAGATGAACTGTGGGAGGGAATGGGGGGTGACCCCGCGGGACAATGGGGGTGGGAGGTCTCCGTGTCGCCGGACCCCTGGGACGACCTCATTGAGCAGCCGGGCATACCGCTCATCCCGATCGAGCCGCCAACGCCCTTCACGAGGCCTCACGATGATCCGTGCGTTTGGCCGGGGTGGGAGGTCTGCTACGAGCTGTCACTGCCTCTCTGTCAGCGCTCCTGCAACTCGCAGGCGCTGTGGGGCTACGTAGCGCAGTCGTTCTGCGTGGCCGCGTGCCTTGTTGCGGTCTGCACGGGGCGCTACATGATTGATCCGCGCCCACACTACTGAGCCCCGAAGCGCCGCTTGGTCGCGATACACGCTGCCTAGGAACGGGATCCCCGACATGGAGTCCACTAGAGCCACTTGGCTTCGATGGCCCTTGATGTTCGCGTGGGTTCTGCTGTGGCACGCGGCCATCTTGCCGCTGACCTGGTTTGGCCGTCGCGAGAGCGGCGAGTTGGGGCAGATGCTGAGCATCCTCGCCTCGGGGGTCGGGCTAGTGGGCTACTGGCTCGGCTTCGGGGTCATCGCGGCGTGGACCGTCCCGCAGCGGGATCGGCGGGAGGGGTTGGAGTTGCTGTTAGGGGCCCTGGTGGTCGGCATTCTGGATGATCTCCTGCTTCACGTGGCCGGCGCCGGTTCCGGCGGTGCCTCGCTGCTGACGGCGGTGGCTGCCGCGGCCGGCTCGAGTCTGGCGCGGGCGGCCGTGTACGGCGCATCAATGGCCGCTGGGGCACGGGTCGGGCGCGCTGCGCGCGCTTGCCGCTGCCTTCCCGCTGTCGCCGCGACAGCCCTTGCGGGCTTGGTGCTTGCGGCGGCAACGGGGCTGGCGTGCGGGCTGTTCGCCTAGCCGGAGACCAGGACGGCAGACTCATGTCCTCGTCACCAGCAGGACTGTCGCAGACCTGCCGACGAGGGGGCATGTCCGCGAGGGGTAGGGGATGTGATCAGCCAGCGGCGCAGCAGTGCGAGCACGTTCTGGCACTTCGACGCGATCGGCTCGATGCGGTTCCTGACCGCCGCCGATGCAGCCCTCGGGCGACCCGTGGGATCCTTGGCTTCCTGGGGGCTTCCCCCGCGAAAACGACCCCATGGATCCGCAGGACTTCGTCGACTTCGCGTGTCGGCGGTGGCCCGACCCGCCGCCGGGCGTGTATGAGTGGGAGGGCTGGGACATCTGCTTGGCCGACCACCCGTGGTGGTGGTGTGCGTGGCAGTTCACCAACGCCCCGCGGGCAGGGAGGCGTCTCTTCTGAGACCACTGCGCCTACGGGATGCACCGATGTCCGAAGGTCCGGCTCCCTCCGGAGAGAAGACGACACGTCCGCCGTCGCCAAGTCGGTGGTTGGCCCATCTGGTGCCACTACTGTGGGTTCTGATCTGGCACGTGGGGCCTCGTCGGTGGCTCCCGCCCCTCTCCGACAGTGCATCGCCCGCTGTGGTCGCACTGGCGTTCACGTTGCTGCTGGCGCCCTGGTGCCTTGTCGGTGTGGTGATGGCGCTGTTGCCGGCGATCTGGAACGCGCAACGCGGATGGCGCGCGGCGATGGCGGTCATGCCTTCCGTATACGCCGCGGCGCTGGTCGACGAGTGCTTCCTGAATCTCAGGACCGGTGAGGGTCCGAGGTTGACAGTCGCGGAGGCCCCCGCACTTCTCTTCGGCCTTGCCACGTCAGCTCTCGCGCGTGGCGTCGCGTTCTACGCCCTTGTCTGGCTAGGAATCGGGCTCCAGCACCGGGTGCAGAGGTGGCGCCGCAGCCGTCAACAGCGGTAGGCACATCGGACGACGTTCACGTATGACGCGAATGGCAGTCTCGTTGCACAGCAGGAGGCGGCGGGGATCACGACGCTGACCTGGGGCTACGAGAACGAGTTGCTGACCGTCTTCGAGCCCGATGGGACGCTCGTGACGATGACCTACGACGGCGATCTCAAGCGCCGCAAGCGCGCCGAGGGGTCGGGTTGGACGACGTACCTGTGGGACCGGGAGCAGGTCCTGATGGAGCTGAACAAGAACGGGACGACGACGGTGCGCTACACCCAGGCGCCGCGGGGCTACGGCGACGTGGTCAGCCATCGGCGCAGCAACGCGAGCACGTATTCGCACTTCGACGCGATCGGCTCGATGCGATT
>VGFB01000951.1 GCA_016869015.1 Armatimonadota bacterium | reverse complement strand
CCACGGCTAGCCATCGGTCGCCCCTTCGGGGCTGACGGCTCGCTTCTGGAGCCACCTACTTTCTGTGGTCGCACCCCTCCGCAGCTCCGACCCTTGACACCGCGCCTGGGCTTCGGCATACTTCGGGGGCTCCGCATTCCCTGGAAGGACGTCTGACGCGACATGGCCGATCCGATCCGAGTTCGCTTCGCCCCCTCGCCGACGGGCAGCCTGCACGTCGGTCACGCGCACACCGCGCTGTTCAACTGGCTCTTCGCCCGCCACCATGGCGGCACGTTCATTCTGCGCATCGAGGACACCGACGAGGTTCGGTCGACGGAGGAGTCGGTGAGCGCGATCTACGAGGGTCTGCGCTGGCTGGGCCTCGACTGGGACGAAGGTCCGGACATCGGCGGCCCGCACGCGCCTTACATCCAGTCGGAGCGCCTGGACGTCTACGAGGAGCATTACCGGAAGCTCCTGGAGAGCGGCCGCGCGTACTACTGCTACTGCTCGCCCGAGGAGCTGGAGGAGCGACGGGAGATCATGCGCGCGCGGGGCCTGCCGCCGCGCTACGACAACCGCTGCCGCAGTCTGAGCGACGCGCAGCGGGCCGCGTTCGAGGCCGAGGGGCGCAAGCCCGCGGTGCGCTTCCGGATGAAAGACCACGGCAGCACGGTAATCCGCGACCTGATCCGGGGCGACATGCCCTATGACAACTCGCTGATCGGCGATCTCATCATCCGCAAGACCTCCGGTTTCCCGACCTACCATTTCTCGGTAGTCGTGGACGATCACCTGATGGACGTCACGCACGTCATCCGGGGTGAGGACCATATCAGCAACACGGTCCCGCACTTGCAGCTCATGGAGGCCTTCGGGTTCGAGCCGCCCCGGCACGCGCACCTCGGCCTGCTGATGGGGCCGGATCGCACGAAGCTCTCCAGCCGCCACGGCGCCACGGACCTCGCTGCCTACCGCCGGATGGGCATGCTGCCCCAGACAATGGCCAACTTCCTCGCGCTGCTCGGCTGGTCCACGGGCGATGATGAGGAGATCCTCAGCATCGGGGGGATCGTAGAGCGCTTCGATCTGGATCGAGTCAGCAAGGCGCCCAGCGTCTTTGACTTCGGCAAGTGCGAGTTCATCAACGGGCAGCACATCCGCCTCGCCTCGCTTGAGCAGCTTCTCGACATCGCCGTTCCGATGCTGGCGGAGGCCGGGCTGCTGGAGGCGACGCCCTCGGCCGATGATCGCGTGTGGGTCGGCCGGGTCATCGACCTGATGCGTGACCGAATGCGCACCGTCGGCGTACTCACGGACTGGGGACGCTACTTCTTCACCGACGAGTACGAGTTCGAGGAGCGCGCGCGGGAGAAGTGGCTGCGCAAGCCCGAGACGGCCGACACGCTCGACGCCCTGGCCGAAGCCCTCGAGGCCCTTCCGGACTGGACGGTCGAGGCCATCGAGGGCGCGGTGCGCAACGTCGCGGAGCAGCGCGGAATCGGCGGCGGGAAGGCCATCCATCCCTGCCGCGCCGCCGTCACGGGAACGACCGTCGGCCCGAGTCTGTTCCATCTCCTGGAGTTGCTACCGCACGCGACCGTCGTCGGTCGCCTCCGTCTCGTCGCCGAGATGTGCCGGGCCGGCGCCTTCGATGAGCCCGGGCCGACACTAGGGGAGTGAACTGCTCGTCGCCGATCAGGGCGCGTCAGGAAAGGACTTCACACCATGTCAGTCATCCAAGTTGAGAGACTCAAAGACCTCACGCCCGGGCGTCGTCGGGACATCCTCGAGCGCTCGATGGACGAGGTCGCCGACATCTTCGCGGGCGTGCGGGACACCGTGCTGGACATCCGCGAGCGCGGCGACCAGGTGAGCGTCGACCACTACCGCAAGCTGAAAGCCGACATCACCGCGGCGGACATCATGGCGACCCCGGAGGAGTATGAGGCCGCGTACCGGCAGGTCGACCCGCAGGTGGTGGACTACCTGAAGTTCGCGGCCGACAACATCCGGAAGTTCCATGCCGCGCAGCTCGAGCGGGAGATGTGGTCGATCGAGGTCATGCCCGGGGTCCTCGCGGGGCAGATGGTCCGGCCTCTGGACTCCGTGGGCTGCTACGTCCCTGGTCGCGAGGCGACGTATCCGTCCAGCGTGCTGATGACGATCCTTCCCGCCAAGGTGGCGGGCGTGAAGCACGTGGTCGCCTGCACGCCGCCCGGCGACGGGATGCAGGCCAACCCGGCCACGTTGGTGGCGGCGGACATCGCCGAGGCGGATGCCGTGTTCAAGATCGGCGGCCCGTGGGCGGTCGGCAGCATGGCCTACGGCACCGGGGTCGTGCCGAAGGTCGACAAGATCGTCGGACCGGGCAACAAGTACGTGACCGCCGCCAAGATGGCCGTGTTCGGCATCGTCGACATCGACTCCCCTGCCGGTCCGAGCGAGATCCTCATCCTCGCCGACGGTACCGCGCGGCCCGAGTGGCTCGCCATCGACTTCCTCTCGCAGGTCGAGCACGACAAGGATGCGGCGGCGGTGTTGGTGACCCCCGACGCGGCCCTCGCCCAGGCCGTGGCGGACCGCATCAACGAGGAGCTCAAGACCCTCCCGCGCACCGATTACATCCTCCCGGCGCTGGAGAACAACTCGGCGATCCTCGTGACCGACTCAATGGAAGAAGCGATCGACTTCACCAACGAGTACGCCACCGAGCACCTCGAGATCGTCACCGAGGACCCGGTCTCGATGCTGCCGAAGATCAAGCACGCGGGTTCGATCTTCGTCGGCCCCTACGC